>DAOUSK010000150.1 GCA_030627265.1 Methylococcaceae bacterium | reverse complement strand
TTGCGGACTAACAAAGAATTTGAGGGGGAGCGTTTTTATACGCTACCTATCATTACAAGTTCATAAAAAAATGAATATTTGCTACATTTACGCTTGTGTTTTAATAGAGTATCTACGGAAAAGATTAAATAACCTTACTATTGAAAATGCTTAAAACAATAAGTATTTATTGGGGTTGCAGCTTATTATTCCTCTTCCAATTGCTCGCTAATCTCCATCCATTCCAGCTCGGTTTCTTCAAGCGCTAAATCAACTTGTGCCTTTTCTAAGAGGATTTTTTTGAGCTTGTTTTTATTGCTCTCTTCGTAAAGTGAGCTATCGGCTAATTGTTCTTCAAAACCTTTCTGCTGTTGGTGATATTTCTCTAGATTTCTATCTGCTTTTTTTAACGCATCGTATAAAGGTTTTAATTGCTTACGGCGTTCGGCCTCAATTTTTCGTTGTTCTTTTTTATTGATTGCTGGGCTGCCATCAGTATTAACAGATGATGGGTTAGTCAATGATTTTTGCTCGTTTAGCCAAGTGCGGTAATCCTCTAAATCACCGTCAAAAGGAGTTACGTGACCATTAGCCACCAAATACAGTTCATCGGTGACTGAGCGCAGCATATGTCTATCGTGAGAAATGATAATAATAGCACCTTTGTAATCTTGTAAAGCCATACTCAGGGCGTGGCGCATTTCAAGGTCTAGGTGATTGGTTGGCTCATCCAGTAATAATAAATTAGGGTTTTGATAAACTAATAAAGCGAGGACTAAGCGCGCTTTTTCACCACCAGAGAAAGGTTCGATTGGATCAAAAATTTTGTCATCTTTAAAATTAAATCCCCCCAGGAAATTTCTCAACTCTTTCTCAGTCGTTTTGGGATTAATTTTTTGCAAATGCCATAAAGGGCTCATGTCTAAATGCAATTGTTCTAGCTGGTGTTGGGCAAAGTAACCAAGCTTTAAAGTGTTAGCATATTGAACCTCGCCTGATGTAATGCCTAGTTCATTGGCTAGGACTTTTATCAATGTCGATTTACCTGCACCATTAGGGCCTAATAAGCCGATACGCGAACCCGGTGCAATAAAGAGGTCAACATTTTTTAAAATAGGCACCTCACCATAGCCAATATCGACCGCTTCTAATTTAATCATAGGTGTCGGTAGTTTTTCTGGGGTAGAGAAACTAAAATCAAAAGGGGAGTCTACATGCGCTTGTGCAATAAGCTCCATACGTTCTAAAGATTTTATCCGACTTTGTGCTTGTTTTGCTTTAGTCGCTTGGGCGCGAAAACGACTGATATAACTTTGGATGTGCGCAATTTCACGCTGCTGTTTTTCAAATGAGTTTTGTTGCTGTGCTAACTTTTCAGCACGCATTTTTTCAAAGCTAGAATAGTTGCCGGTATATATGGTGGCAACTTGATGCTCTATGTGGACGATATGATCGGTAATGGTATCTAAAAATTCACGATCATGTGAAACCAAAAGCAGGGTTCCCGAGTATTTGCAAAGCCAATCTTGTAGCCAAATAACGGCGTCTAAATCAAGGTGATTGGTTGGCTCATCGAGTAAAAGAACGTCAGACCGACACATGAGGGCTTGTGCTAAATTTAAGCGCATACGCCAACCTCCAGAAAAAGAGCTGACGGCGTGTGTTTCTTGTGTTGCTTTAAAACTAAGGCCGCTCATTAAGCGTGCAGCGCGTACTTTAGCCGTATAACCGCCGATAACTTCCATTTTACTAAATAGTTCAGCTTGTTTGATGCCGTCGTTAGCTTGTTCGGCGAGCGAAATTTCCTTTTCTAGTTTACGTAGCTCTTGGTCGCCATCAATAATATATTCAATGGCTGCTTGTTCTGTTGCGGGTGTTTCTTGCGCAACATGGGCAACTTCTAAATGAGGAGGCATGGTAAAATCGCCTTCATCCGCTTGTATTTCATTACGAAGTAATGCAAAAAAGCTCGATTTACCGACGCCATTTGCACCTGTAATGCCAACCTTTTGACCTTTATGTAGCGTGAAGCTGGTATTGGCAAATAAAACACGAGTGCCACGACGTAGCGCAATATTTTTAAAACTTAGCATAGATAAATTAATTGATGAAAATGAAAAAACCGCATCCTGTTTTTAAACCACAGGATCGCTATTATATTAATGAGAGTGGTTGGTGGTTTTTTACTGTCGATAGAATCAGCGGGCCATTTGCGACTAAGGCACAATGTGTTGATGCGTGTCGTTTGTATATACAGGCGAGAGAGGTAGCTTATTTACTTTAGGTAACGCGTAATAAATACCCAACCATATTCGCGTACCTTAATTAAAAAGGGGTGCATTGAGAGCCCCCCTTTTTGTGTGTTTAACCGTATAAATCAATCATCTTTTTAACTTGCTTAGAGAATTCTCTGATATCACCTTCGATGACGGTTTCAACAGGAATAACTAATACAGCGCCATTTTCAATGACGATATGCACATAGTCTTGTACAAAATCAACACGAAGCAGTTCTTTCCAAGGCATTTTGTGCTTGCCGCTAGGAGATTTTTCGGCTAATGCTTTAGGGTCAATGCGTAATTCGTACTGGCCAAACATCGCGTTTTTTTCTTGTTCAGTATAGCTGGTTAAAATTTGGCGACGAAAACTTAATATGATGACTTGAGGGATGACAATTGCCCAACAAATTGCAATTGTAATAACATAAACGGCAGTGCGGTAATCACTGTAATATGACCATAAAAAGAGTCCTAATATGGCGAGCATACCTGGGAAAAATAAGCGGTTTTTTCTGAGCTTTTTTTGTAAATCTTCTGATTGTGCTATCTGTAATTCATTGTAATGAATTAAATCTTTTTCACGGAAAGAGTATTTGATTTCCAACATAACTTAGCCTGTTATTTTATTATTATAATCGTGCGTATTATAACCTTATCGCAGGGCCAGATAGGGAAGAGTTTTTAGCTAATTTCATCAAGCGCAGTCAGTGCTTCAGATAAACTGCTAACAGGGTAAATTTTTAGCCCTGGTAAGGCATTTTTAGGCGCATTTGCTTTAGGGATAATGGCGCGTTTAAAACCATGTTTTGCAGCATCATTAAGGCGAGCATAGCCATTTGCAACAGGACGAATTTCACCATTTAAACCAAGTTCGCCAAAAAAGAAACAATCATGGGGGACAATGGTGTTTTTTAAACTAGAGACGATACTGATCAGTATCGCTAAATCGGAACTGGTTTCAGTCACTTTAATTCCGCCGACGACATTGGCATAAATCTCATCACTGGCTGTAAAAATACCCGCGTGACGGGATAACACGGCTAATAACATGGCTAAACGATTTTGATCAAAACCAACTGCTAAACGGCGTGGGTTACCATATTGACATTCAGTCACTAAGGCTTGAATTTCAACTAATAAAGGCCGTGTTCCCTCCCATAATACCGTGACAACACTACCTGATGCGGGTTTTTCAGTGCGATTAAGGAACATGGCAGAGGGGTTTTTTACTTCTTTTAAGCCAGCGCTATCCATCGCAAAAAAACCAAGCTCGCCGACACTGCCGAAACGATTTTTATCAGCGCGTAATACTCTAAAACGCGCATCATCTGTTGAAGCAAGGATCAGTTGAGTATCAACAATATGGCTTAAGGTCATTGGACCGGCTAAAGACTGGTCTTTAGTGACATGGCCAACCATAAAGATAGATACGCCATTGCGCTTAGCAAATTGGGTCAAATAACTAGCAGATTCTTTTACTTGTGACACAGAGCCAGGCGAGGTGTCTGAGCTTTCTGTATGCATGACTTGAATAGAATCAATCACTAAAATGGTGGGTTTGAGTTCTGTTAGCACATCACAAATGCGCTGCACTGACGTTTCAGTGAGCATTTTGATTTTATCAAGTGGTAAACTTAAGCGTATAGCGCGCTCGGCTATTTGCTGTAAAGATTCCTCGCCTGATACATAAAGAACGGTGGCCCCTTTTTCAGCTGTATTAGCAATGAGTTGTAAGAGTAGGGTGCTTTTTCCTGCGCCTGGTGTTCCGCCAATTAGAACCACACTACCATGAACAATTCCACCGCCTAAAACACGATCAAACTCTGTAATACCTGATGATAGGCGCTCGGTTTTTTCCAAAGTGACATCAGAAAGCAGTTGAGTAGTACTTTGAGTACCGCTATAGCCGGCATGTTTTTCTGCAGGACTGGCTTTAGATAAACGAACTTCTTTGATGGTATTCCATTCTTTACATGCACTGCATTGTCCGGCCCATCGGGTAGAGTCATTGCCGCATTCAGTGCAAACAAAGGAGGAGTTTTTTTTTGCCATTATTCAGGTAAATGATTGAAAAGAGGTAATAGGGAGGGTTCAATGAGTGTGTGGTAATATCAAATTTATTTCACTTTTTCGTAGATACTCTATTAAAACACAAGCGTAAATGTATCTAATATTCATATTTTTATGAATCTGAAGTGATAGGTAGCGTATA
>DAOUSK010000118.1 GCA_030627265.1 Methylococcaceae bacterium | reverse complement strand
TCCGATCAACAGAAGATTTTAGATAATATCAACATTGAAAGGTTAGAAAATAATCCAGTAAAATTAGAGGGTAAAGCATTAAAATCATTATTTAAATAGCCTTGAGGCTGTCAATAATTTTATGCTTAAACTCATATTTCTAAAAGAAGTTATCAATCCTGCATACTTCTAGCAGAAATCTATCGTAGGCTCTAGGATTCTCGATTAAGTTTGTGCCCACGCTTGACTGGGTAGATTTGGGGAATAACGGATATCTCAATCATTATATATTGGGATTGGAATATTACCTTTAATAAAGTTATTACAAAAACTCAACCAAACTCCAAAAATCGATCCGCTTCCAGCATTGCCTCTACCCAAAGCCCTAAGCCTGCAACCCTAAATCCATCTGCGACATCATTATCTACTTTACCTTGCCTTTTCGCTTCAACAGGCTCTAGTAAACCACGGCGTTGCGCGGCAGAAATACACACCACTAAATCTAATTGATATTTTTCTGCTAAATCACTCCAGCGTTTTACTGGATTAACTTCATCATCAGGTGGAGTCATATAACGAAAAGCATGATAAACCCCTTCTTTATAAAAAAAGAGGCGCACCACTTCATGCCCCATCTCTAATGCTGTTTTAACAAATTGATAAGCATTTTCGCCGCTGTTAGATTGATAAGGGCTCGCATTAATTTGTATTGCGTATTTCATATATAATAAAGTTAGCTTGAAGAAGTTTAAGTACAATAACACACACCCTCATTATGTGAGGAGCCTACTCTTAAATTAAAACGTAAACTAAGCGCCTAACATTTCAGCGCTTTCCTAAAATTTTTAGCTCTATTAAGCTCTCATTACCAGATTATGAAATTAGCGCCTTTATTGCTATCTTTTTGCTTAAGCTGTCCCTTGCTTTCAGCCGATGAAATCCGACTCCCCGATATGGGTGATTCAACAGGTACGCTTATTTCACCCGCACAAGAAAAAGCCTTAGGTGACTCTTTTTTCCGCAGCATTCAATCCCAGTTAGACATCAGTAATGACCCTGAAGTTCAACGTTACATTCAATCAATAGGCTATCACCTGGTTGCCAATAGCGACACCCCTAACTACCCTTTTCATTTTTTTGTAGTGCTGGCCAATGATATTAATGCCTTTGCAGGGCCTGGGGGCTTTATTGGTATTAATTCTGGCTTAATTTTAAATAGCGGTAATGAAAGTGAGCTTGCATCCGTTATGTCGCATGAAATTGCTCATGTCACACAACGTCATATCTACCGATCTTACGAAGCGGCAACGCAACTCACCCTACCTGCCGCTGCCGCTATGATTGCAGCTATCGTTGTTGCAACACAAGCCCCTGATGTTGGTATCGGCGCGATTAGTGCCGTGCAAGCAGGGAGTGTTCAAGCCCAAATTAACTTTACTCGTAGTAATGAGCAAGAAGCTGACCGTGTGGGCATAAAAACACTCGCAAGAGCTCAGTTTGACCCACGCAGCATGCCTGCTTTTTTTGAGAAACTACAACAAGCTAGCCGCTATTATGGATCCGCTGCACCTGAATATTTACGCACCCACCCCATCACCTCTTCTCGTATTGCAGACACACGAGGCCGTGCAGAAAGCTACGCCTATCGACAAGTGCCTGATTCGCAAAGTTACCGCCTAATTAAAGCTAAATTACGCACCTCTTCCGGTATGAGCGCTAAAGATTTAATCGCTTACTTTAATAACCGCCTGTCTTTAGGTACTTTAGAACAAAAAGCCGCCATGCAATATGGCTTAGCTTTCAGCTATGCCAAGCAAGAGCGCTACCAAATGGCACAGGACATTTTAAAAAAATTAATCACCAATTTTCCTGATCAAGAACAATACCTCAATGCATCGGCTTATTTATCTACTTTAGAAGGAGATTCAGAAAGCGCTAAACAAGCCTATGCTTTATTGGAAAAACGCTACCCTTATAATGATCAATATATATTTGCTACCGTTGCTTTATTACTCAAAAGCAATCAAGCCCACCTAGCCTTACAGCGGCTAAAAGAAATTCCTTATCACCGCCAAAATAGCCCTGATTATTTTTTAGGTTTGGCTAAAACCTATGAAAAACTGAACCATCCACTTAATTTCCATCGTTATATGGCTGAATATCACTATACAATCGGGCAAACACTTCAGGCTATTTTGCAAATTAAATTAGCCCAAAAATCTAAGAAAAATAACTTCTATTTATCCGCTATTTTAGAAGATCGACTTACTTTTTTTAGCAACGAAATTCTCGCGCTCAAACAACTACAAGAATAATTATGCAAACAACACAGACAATAGGATTTATTGGTATCGGCTTAATGGGGAGGCCTATGACGCTTCGCTTATTAGCGGCAGGTTATCGAGTTAATGTTTGGAATCGCAGTGCTGAAAAATTAAAAACGGTCTTGGAGGCTGGCGCAAAAGCTCCCGCTAGCTTAGCCCAGCTCGTTCAAGAGTCTGACATCATTATGCTTTGTTTAGCCGATAGCCCTATTGTTGAACAAATCACCAAGGAACACATCCTCCCTCACGGCAATAAAAACAAACTCTTAATCGACCTCTCCAGCACTCACCCTGAAATAACCCAGCAATTAGCTGCTCTATTAAAAGAGACATGCGATATGGACTGGGTTGATGCGCCGGTTTCTGGTGGTGTTGCAGGCGCTACAGCAGGTTCACTTGCCATTATGGCTGGCGGCACAGAAGCAAATATCACCACCGCAAGAGAGGTTTTAAAACCCCTTTACAGTCAATTAACCCATATGGGCAAAGTCGGCAGTGGTCAGGTCACTAAAATTTGCAATCAAATGATTGTTAGCTGTAATGTGCTAGTTATTGCGGAGATGATTGCTTTAGCTGAAAAGTCAGGCGTTGATGCAAAGCAAATAGCCCCTGCTTTAGCTGGGGGGTTTGCTGATTCTAAACCATTACAAATAGTTGCGCCAGAAATGGCAAATAGCCTTTTTACCCCTGTGAAATGGCGTGTTAAAACTTTATTAAAAGATTTAACGATGGCAACCGATATTGCTAAAAAACAAAATACATCCACCCCAATGTCTGCTTTAGCCGCGCAGCTACTACAATTACACGGCAGCAAAGGATTTTTAGAGCAAGATCCAGCAACACTCATTAAATTGTATGATGAAAGCAAATAAAAACAGGTTATTTGCCTTATTTTTACGGCATCCATTACCCTAGCTTTGAAAACCAGATTCAACATTAAAAAGGCAAGTCATTGTTTTTTAAATACACTTTCGACACGATACCATTTTCTTTCAAAAATCATTTTTTTTGATAGACAGTTCACATTTCTTTGATATAAACTTTGCATCACTTGAGGGATTTAAGGATATAAAAACAAGGAATATGAAGCGATAAACTTAAACTAATAAAAAAAATAAATTAAGTTTATATAAGGAATAGAGAGTGCATTTAATAATAAAAATAACAAAGATATAACTACTAAAACCCGCTTATGCGGGTTTTTTATTGCCTGAATTTTAGGCTGGGGTTTACAGCGGCCCAAGAAATTAGATCAGGCTCTATTCGCAAGGTGGGCACGGATAAAGCCCTGACACTTTGTTATTCTTACCCCTAGGCCTATTGAGAAATTATAAACCTGTTTTTTACATTAGGCTTAACCCATACATTTTTTTTCATATTACCGCCTTGTTTATTAGCCGCAATAAAATACATTCCCATGCCTACATTAACCGCCTCTGGCACATCCCATGTAACGGCTGTTTCAATAGTCCACAGCCCATTGGGTACATTATAAAACTCAAAGTTTCCACCTGCATCACACTGAGTAACAAACTCCATAGATAAAGCTTCATCACTGTCTTCCGTTTCTTTGTCACCACTACGTTTCGTATTAAAAAAGTTATTATTTGGATACAAAACAACCATTTTTCCAGCACAAGTTACAACATCCCCTCCTCGTTGAATCAAGAAAGCTTGACCTGTTAGATCACTTACTCCATTTGTATACCCCTCCATCGTGAACTTAACTTTTTCATACAAAGGTAATCCAGCCTCACAATTATAATATCGCCCCATAAAGTTAGAATTATATATCTCAGTTAATACGACTGTATTTGCTTTAACCCCAGTGGCTCGTTTTTTAAACCAAGTATTACATATAGCCAGATTAGACTTACAACTTTCTCTTTTCCCTAATAACACACATGACTTACCAACAGCCGTTGGCTCTATTTCTACATCTTCCCACCCTTTGTACTTTGCGCATCCGTGAAGCACAACAAAACAAAGTAACATTATTACTTTTAATAAACTTAACACAAAAAAACCTCCCCCTATTCCTCAATAAAATTAATTTTTTCTACTTCTACCCGCTAACAATCCCTTTTGAAACTCATTCCCTTCCTTCCATAGATCACCCGCTAAAATCGCTTCTATTTCTTTTTTTATTCGTGGATGTCTATCTTGCTCAAAAAATAAATTCTGCATAATATCGGTACAATAAAACCGCTCAATCATTAAATACATGGTGGTAAAGCCACGTTGATAAGCTTCATCGCCACTGTTTTGTATCTCTGGATCAGCTTCATTGCCCAACAATAAAGCCTCATGTAATTGATCTGCCACTAATTCTGCTGTTTTCACAGCAAATAAAAATCCTGAAGAAAAGACCGGGTCAAGAAATCCAGCCGCATCACCACAGCAGGCAAAACGCTGTCCATACCGCTGTTTATTTAGATAACTAAAGTCCGCTTCCACACGCACGTCAGAAAGCTCTTCCGCTCCTGTTAGTAACGCTTTCATACGCGCGGAAGCATTAATGTAATGCTTAAACAGCGCATCCTGTTTTAAATCATTAGGTGCATCTTTTTGTACCACCAAGCCGACACTCAAGCGCCCCCCTACTAAAGGGATACACCATATCCAGCCTATATCTGCTAGAAATACCTGAACATTTCCCTGCGCAAAAACCATGTCAGACTCAGGGGATTTAGCTAATTTATAATGTTTATATAAAGCAAACTTACCTAAATTATTAACTTTATTAATACTGCCCTGGGTTTTGCCCATTAAAGCATTACGCCCAGTTGCATCAATAAAATACCGCCCTTGATACTGCGCCTTATTGGTACTAATCTGTACCTCGTCTGCTGTACACTGAACACTCGTAACTTGTTCTTTCTGATGCGCTTTAACGCCATGTTTAATGGCATTATCAAATAACTTTTTATCAAATACTGAGCGTTCAATTTGAAAGGTGCGATAAATCCCTTCAAAGGAGAAAAAAGTACGTCGCCCCGTTGCCTCATCAATAAATTCAGCACCACCTTTCCTTAAGTTACCTTGGCTCCAGTCGATACCTAAGCGATCCATCACTGGTTCAATCATAGGCAACATAGACTCGCCAATATGAAAGCGCGGATGCTCATCACGCTCAATCAATAACACACTGTGTCCATATTGCGCCAATAAAGTTGCCGCAGTCGTTCCGGCAGGCCCACCGCCTGCAATAATGACATCGTACTGATTGCTACTCACTTTCTATTTCTCTCTTGTGCTGATATGACTTGCCCAAATAGGGGCTTTAATATTCAAAGGCACTTCGCCTTGCGTCTGTTGCTCTAAAGCCATCAATAAAGGAATGACTGCCGCAGCCGGAGCAGATTCTGTTAGCTTTAACCAATCAGACTGAAGTTCTTGTTCAGCCTGTTCACTAATCTGCGGCAAGCTGATTGCACCAATCGCCTGATCTGCTTCTGTACTGAATACAAACGCACAAGCAAAAGCCGTTTGACCAATGGGCGGTGCTAAATACTGCGGCCAGAGCTCATCATAACAAACCAATAAACGCTCACCACTGCCCTGTTGTAACTGCGACCAAACCTCAATCAAACCCATGGCAAAGGTATCGTCCGCAGCGGCAATCGCGGTACTGGGTTCTTGGCATTTATTTAAAATAGCCCAATAGCCTGCCGTTGTATTATGTACGGAGTTATGAAATTGCGTGGGTGACAATAGTTCATTCTCATCAGGCAATAAACGGCACAATGCATCAGTAACTTGTATTTCACCGCCTAATGAGGCAAAAATCGAAGCCAGTGTTTGGCTATCCGTATTGGCTTGGGCGCACGCGAGTTTAGCGGCTGTAATCGCCATTCGCGTGGTTGCACTGGTGCGCCTGCGCATGTTTGCAGGAATTAAGCTTTTATCAATATCACTAC
>DAOUSK010000104.1 GCA_030627265.1 Methylococcaceae bacterium | reverse complement strand
CCACGATCACCAATGTTAAAGGTGTTTCTTATGCCGTTGATAAACAAAAAGGCGGCTATCCTAGCATCTACAATAATGAGCAATTTTTAAATGTAGACATAGTGAATGATCTGGGTGATTTATTTGATGAATTTTTTATTGATCTCACTGACATTGGTTCTGGCTCTAAAGCAGCAC
Organism: Methylococcaceae bacterium; assembly: GCA_030627265.1. Lineage (GTDB taxonomy): Bacteria > Pseudomonadota > Gammaproteobacteria > Methylococcales > Methylomonadaceae > Methyloprofundus. The sequence continues at coordinate 7,533 of DAOUSK010000104.1, read as the reverse complement.
CAGACAAAGCACAATTAATCACACAATTTGAAAATATGCTAAACGGTGATGAGACTGCACCGCAAAACCTTGAACAAATCGTGGAACTGTCGACTAGAAACCAATATAGCAAAGGACTGTAAATAGCACACTCTTATGACTCAGCCCATACTGTACTCTTTGCAAAACTGCCCCTATGCAATGCGCGCTAGACTTGCCATTTTAATGTCTCAACAAAGCGTATTAATTCGCGCTATTGTGATGGAAAATAAACCGGCTGAACTATTAGCGCTTTCCCCAAAAGGCACCGTGCCTGTTTTAGTATTAGGCACTGAGCCTAATACTCAGGTTATCGATGAAAGCCTAGATATTATGTTATGGGCGCTTAATCTTAGTGACCCTGACAATTTGCTTTATGCTGAAGATGCAAACGCATTGCCTGAAATGCTGACAATAATTAATGAAAATGACCAGCAATTTAAACCCAACTTAGAACGTTATAAACGTGCCAAACGTTTTCATGGAGATGACGAAGAAGAGTGCCGCTTACAATGTGAACCTTTTATCCAGGCATTAGAGCAGCGCTTGTCACAACATCCATTTTTAATGGGTTCTACACCCAGCTTGCTTGATTTTGCATTATTACCTTTTGTGCGGCAGTACTCTCGAGTCAATCGACAACTCTATCGTCATAGCCCTTATACTCACCTGCAAAATTGGTTAAAAAACCATTTACAAAGCCAGTTATTTTCCAAGGCAATGCTTCAATATCCGTTATGGTTAGAGATGCATGAAGAATACATATTGGGTAAGCCAGCGTCTCTAAAAACTTAATGCGTAGGCCGGGCTGACGCAGGAAGCCCTGCAACTATTTTGGTTAGAATTACATTTCTCCTAATAAATACTTACTGTTATAAACCTTTTTGATATCGCATTTATTTCACTTTTTCGTAGGATAGGTAGTCAAATAATCATCTGGCAGGTTTTAAGTGTTTATTTCTTGGGATTGGGATTATTTCATCATTAAAAAAACGCTTTGATCGATATAAAATAGAGATTGTTCGACAGACCAAGCTATTCATTTGAATACGGGATTATTAACTGCGCTGCTCTTTTATAACCTGCTGTATTTGGCGAACTAAGTGGGTATGGAAAGAATCTTTTCTACCTTTTTCTTTACTAGTATTGGTCCGAGAAAACCAATAAATAACAACTCCCCAAGCAGTAAATAAAGACCACCACCAAGAACTAGAGCTAGGGTTAAATACTATACCTAAAATCATAGCTATACCAAAAACAAAGACTAGTCGTTTAATAATCCCCAAAAACGAGCTATTACTATCAAGATCAAGGTTGCTAATTAAGTTATCGGTATTTGTGAGAAACCAATATTTATTGGTCGTATGATTAATGAAGGCAGTGCGACATTGGTCTGTTGCCTTTTGTGAATTTGCATACAGTACAGAGACTTCATGCCCAGCTCGAAGAGGAATATCATACCCTGTTAGCTGTAGGTTATGCTCATGACCGCTATCGGTTTTTATCCATATTTCTTGCTTAGTTACCGCGGTTGATGAGACTTGTGCGGCACTAACATACCCACCATGCTGACCAACATAACCACCACCGCCATCAGATGAAACGTGTGTTTCACTGTGTTTTTTATCCTCTAATACCTTTCCTGTTACCTTTAAAAAATCAATGTTTTGTTCATTATATTTGAAACTTTCCATGCAAACTTTTCCTTTAACTGCGTGTGATTATTAAATTTAATAAGAGGGTGAAGAAATTATTATAATCGTTAGAGGTAATTCATCAAAGTATGATTTTTCATGCCCTTAATCTTTGCAACAAACCTGAACATACAGTAAAAGCTTTGCTAAAAAACCTAGTGTCGTTCGAAAAAATAGCATTTCGTTAGCTGAATCTTATAAAAATACTCATTAACCTCCGAGAACTATTATATTTCTCCACCAAAAACTGACAGGAATGACATTGCTCCAGCAATTAATCGTTTTATTGCAATCGCTGGCGGTTCTTTTTCAATATAAGATTTATCTGATTGATTCATGGACATAAAATTAAGCAGATTTAGGTTACATATAATGACTATACCCCCTTTTTTTCATCGTTATTTTCAAGCTGGTTGCGGCTCAGAATAACCTCTTGATGTTTCTTTTAGTTATCCTTGTCACATTATAAAGCGCTAGAGGAATAGATTCTTCTAGGAAAAATAGGGGGAACAACCTATTATGGTGCATCCCAAATCATTCTGACACTGGGCATAAATTTAATAATAGGAAGATCATGAAAGAAATTACAGTTGATAGCAACCCAAGCGAAGCACTTTTAAAAAAAATGGGCGTTGCTAACTGGCCAACATGGGAAAAAGAAGTCTCTGTATTCCCATGGGCTTTCGTTACCACAGAAACAGCCTATATTGTAGAAGGTGAATGTGAAATGACACCTGAAGATGGCAGCCCTTCAACGACTTTCAAAGCCGGTGACTTAGTAGTATTTCCATTAGGCTACAAAGGGACTTGGGAAGTAAAAAAAGCACTTAAAAAGAGCTACAAACACAGCAACGGTAAATTTGTTAAATGTTTTTTTAACAATTTGACTATATTATTAAATTCATTTAAATCAAACAAAAAATAAAGTTCACTTTCATTATTCCTTCCTCAATACTGGCTCAGGAATATTGTTAGAAGGCAAAATATCAGAGATTATTTCTGAAACTGATGCTGGAAATGGTGGAGACTCCCAGTCTCCACCATTTAAGCCACTAATTTACGATGTATTTTCAGTAACGCACATGCAATCATCGCAACACGGTTCATTTTGTTTCAGCACTCGAAAATTTAAAAATACCGTCAAAGAGCTAAGCAATTTCCTTATTCTCTCCTTAGCTTGATTTAACTGGGTCAAATAATAATTTTGGTTTACCTAATAAATACCCTTGCCCGTAATTCACACCAATTTCTCGTAATTTCTCTAATTGCTCTGTTGTTTCAACAAACTCGGCAACCGTTTCTTTTCCTTCCACTTTTGCTGCTTCATTAATAAATCTGACCACTAATTCTGAATAAGGGTCATTGAGAAAATCACGAACATAAGAGCCATCAATTTTCATATAATCAACATTAAATTTAGGCATTGTCGCTAAATTACTGGATCCTACGCCTATATCATCTAAGGATAATTGGCAGCCTAGTTCTTCTTTAAGCCTGCGCATTAATATGGTTGCATCATCCATATCTTGGTCGGCAACATTTTCTGTCATTTCAAAACAAACTTGTGATGTATCAATTTGATAAGACTCAAACTGCTCACGCACATAGTCAAAAAACGGATAATAACGCACCGTGTTACCCGCAATATTTAAAGAATAAACGGTTTGTTTATCTGTATTTGTTTGCATAAAGACACAAAATTGATGCACGACATACAAATCAATTTCTCGACTAACATGGAACAATTCAGCCGCTGCTAAATAAGGAAATGGCGCATGAATATTGCCTTCAACATCTTGATAGCGCAGTAAAACCTCAACCTTCTTTGTTGTTGAATTTTCATCAAGCGCAACAATCGGTTGGGCAAATAAAACGAAAGATTTATTTAACAAGCCCTCTCGAATAATCGGCAATAACCTTAGTGAACGGTGGTAATTAACCAGCTCTGGTGCATCTACTTGCAATAATTTAACCGTGCTACCACCTGTTAATCTCGCTTCACTCAATGCTGCATCCGCCGCTGCATAAGCTAATTGGGGTTCGTTATACTCAGGCGTTAAAGGCGTAATGCCTAAATACAATTTAGGGTAATATCGCTGCCCTTCTATATTGATGATTTTTGCATCTAAAGCAGAGGCTATCTGCTGTGCGATTAAAATACTTTCTTCAGGCGTTCTGAGTACGATAAAACCAAAACGATTATGCTCTAATTTAGCAAAAACAATACCAATATGTTGCTCAAGCTGTTGGACAATAAATTGTTCAATTTGTATCACTAACTGCTTTTCAGCCGCAAACCCCTGAATAAAACTAGCCACTTGTGTCGCGCTATTAATTTCTGCAAATATCAAACAACTCTTTTGTTGATTATTAATACACACGGCATTTAATTCTGCTAAAAAATCATCTTTATTAATCATTCTTTCTCCTATTGAGAGCTTTCGGGTGATGTCTTTTATAAGCCGCGACACTAGAGCAGGTAGAAACGGTATAGGGCACAAAATAACTTAATAAAATCTTAATCAGCTCAGCCGGTAATAAATAGCCTCGCTGCAAAAACACATCACCATAATTAATCAGCATTAATACCGTCCCTACGATTAAGCTCATTTTTAATGAGTATAAAAATATACTTTTACAAAAAGCTAGATGAAGCCATAGCGTCATAATCACTCTCCTTTTTAATGACTCGTAGCCTATTAAGCGACAATTAATTTAGGCAATTCGGAAGTGAGGATTTTGCCCATCGTGGAACTAAAGAGGCTGTGAAAGTATTATTTTTAACCTCCTCTAGCCCCTCCTTGATAAGGAGGGGGATTATATTGAATACTTTCACCGCCTATAAAGCTCCCACTTCCAGTTTGATCATTGCTGACTTTATTTTATACCCATTCTTTAACCACGCATCCAAGCATGGTATTTGGCTACCCAAGCTAATAATTTTTTAGGCTGATGATTCTTTTTCCAAATACCTGCCGCATATTTATTTGCTTCAGCCATCGTTGGGTAAATATGAATCGTACCTAATATTTTATTTAAACCTAAGTTATGTTTCATTGCTAAAACAAATTCAGCAATTAAATCACCTGAATGCTCACCGACAATCGTAACGCCTAAAATTTTATCTTTATTTGGTACGGTTAAAATCTTCACAAATCCGTGTGCTTCGCCATCGGCAATCGCTCTATCTAAATCATCAATACCATACAGACTGATTTCATACGCAATACCTTGTGCTTTTGCTTCTTGCTCGTTAAGCCCTACCCGCGCCACTTCAGGATCGGTAAAGGTTGCCCAAGGAATAATGGAATAGTCTGTTTTGAACTTTTTAAAGGTTCCAAAAAGAGCATTAACAGCAGCATACCAAGCTTGATGTGCTGCTGTATGTGTAAATTGATAAGGCCCAGAAACATCGCCACAAGCATAAATATTAGGGAAATTTGTTTCTTGAAAAGCATTAATTTCAATGGTGCGACGCTCTGATAATTTTACGCCCATTTCTTCTAAACCATAGCCTGTGGTATTTGCGACACGGCCAATGGCTAATAAAACTTCATCAAAAGCGATGCGTACTTGCTCACCTTTATGCTCGGCTAATAAGATTTTTTCGCCATTTTCAACAATAAATTCTTTTGCGGTATGTTCTAACCTGACTTTAATTCCTTCTTTTATAAATTTAGCGGTAACTAGCTTAGAAACATCCTCATCTTCACGGATCATTAAGCGTGGTAGCATTTCAATCTGCGTTACCTCTACACCCAACCGATTAAATGATTGCGCTAATTCACAGCCTATCGGCCCGCCACCTAAAACCAGCATTCGTTTTGGCTTATCTCTTAAATCCCAGACATTATCTGAAGTTAAGTAATCAATTTTATCCAGCCCTGGTATCGGTGGCACGAAGGGACGAGCGCCCGCCGCAATAACAATGGAGCGTGTACTGATGATTTTAACACCCTCATCTGTTTTAACTTCTACTTCCCAGGGTGAAATTATTTTAGCTTCCCCAATCACAACATCAACACCTAATTCAGTATAACGTTCAACTGAATCATGCGGTGCAACATCCGCAACAACGCCTTGAATACGCTGCATGACATCACTAAATTCAAATTCAGCGGACAGTTCCTTAATGCCAAATTCTTTTGATCGCTTGGTCATAGAAAGTAGTTTAGCTGTTTTAATCAATGCTTTAGATGGTACGCAGCCTGTATTTAAACAATCTCCTCCCATTTTATGTTTTTCAATTAAAGTGACTTTTGCTTTGACTGCGGAAGCAATATAAGACGTTACCAAGCCTCCTGCACCCGCACCGATAGCAACAATATTCGTATCGAATTTTTTAGGCTTTTGCCATTTTTTTAACATTTTCCTTGCTCCTATTAATGAGACTATTTTCTTAGCGATTAAAGGAAACAATCCCAATAAAACAAATGCCCCTAATAAAGAAGGCGATAAAATCCCTGCTAAAGAATCAATTTTTGCTAACTCAGTTCCCGCATTCACATAAACAGCGGTACCGGCTAACATACCTATTTGGCTAACTAAGTAGAAGACACCCACTCGCATATTCGTTAAGCCCATTAATAAATTAATCATAAAAAAGGGAAAAATGGGAACTAGGCGTAAGGTAAATAAATAAAATCCCCCTTCTTTTTTAACACCTTCATCAATCGCTTTAAGCCGTGCAGAAAACTTTGTTTGCACACTTTCCCTCAATAAAAATCGGGCCGCTAAGAAAGCTAAAGTCGCGCCAATGCTTGATGCAAATGAAACAATCAGTGTTCCCCAGAACACACCAAATATCGCACCACCCGCCAAGGTTAAAATAGCCGCGCCCGGTAGAGATAAGCCTGTTACCGCAATATAACCCAACATATAAATAGCCACTGCTAATTTAGGGTGATTGGCACGATAACTCTCTATCGTTGACTGCTGCGCTTTTAAGGTTTCTAAGGTTAAATAATGCCCTAAGTCAAAATAATAAAAGACACTCGCTGCTATGGCGATTAACACTAATAAAATAAGTCGTGAAGAAGTCATTTTGTTTCCATCTATGATTAATTTATCTATTCGTCGTTATAAACTGTTAATGCTTACATTTACGGCCATCATTTTAATGACGGGACAAGTTCGTTACAACAAAAGTAGGGGCTGTGCCTTGTGCCTGCCCTTAATAACGAGTCGGCACTAGGGCAACCACAAGGGATTGCCCCTACGATACAAAGGGAGTGATACGAAACGTAAAAGCGAGAACTATCAAGGTGTCCCTCCTTAAAATGGTTGCCCACATTTGCTATTATTTGCCATTAACCGACCAATCATAATCTAAATCAGCTTCTATTTTAACGCTTTTAGCTAAGTCAGTCCGATAGCGTCTAATAAAGCTTTCTACGCCCCCCACTTTATTAAAATCATCAGCGAACCATTTAAATATTTTTGAAACGATAATTTCATCCCCTGCTATCAGTAAACCTTTTTTATTATTATGTAAAAAAGTATTAGCCTGATCATCCAGTTGCTTATTTAATTTCGCTGCCGTATAAGGTTCGCTGCGCAAATCTGGACAACTTACCGAGGCACAAACGATAGCTAAATGAATACGTGGCTCTCCAATGGGGCGTATTATTTTGTTTTCTAGATCATCTAAAGACACTTCTTTACCCGCAATAATTCCTGCTGGTTTCCCCCAAACTGGACTAAAAAAGCTACCTACGTCTTTGATACTTTCTAATGGCCAGTGATCCACTACCATTTTTAACGCCAAAATATTATAGCTATTAATATAGAATGCCAATGTTTCATTTTGACCTTTTAATTG
>DAOUSK010000145.1 GCA_030627265.1 Methylococcaceae bacterium | reverse complement strand
TTTTGCTAACGTGCAATGTTGTGCCAGTGATATAACTGTTGCTGAATTTAAGACATTGAAAGGAAAAATGGATGCAGCCAACCCTCAAGCTAAAACGCTAGCTGAGTATATGCATGCAACGCCTGATTTTCGTACGGATTTGTATTCTGCTAATGGCACAGTCATGACTCATAAAGAGAGTATTGAACTGTTTAAAAAATTGGGTGTAAAAATGACACCTGAATTAAAATCAGCAAGCGTAGCAATGCCTTTTGATGGTTTTACGCAACAAGATTATGCGCAAAAAATGCTCGATGAATATAAACAAGCGGGTGTAGATCCAAGACATGTTTTTGCTCAATCATTCAACTTGGAGGATATTAAATACTGGATTGCAAACGAACCAAAATTTGGTAAACAAGCGGTTTATTTGGATGATCGTTATGAAACTCTAGCGGACTTCGATCATACCGAACCTGCAACTTGGTCTCCAAGTATGGAAGAGCTTGTTGCTCAGGGTGTTAATATTATTGCTCCACCGATGTGGATGTTAGTTGCAGTCAATGATGGAAAAATTGTTCCATCTATCTATGCAATAGATGCGAAAGCAGCAGGATTAGACATTATTACTTGGACTTTAGAACGCTCAGGATTATTAAAAGACCACGGTGGTTGGTATTATCAAACAACAACTGAAGTGATTAATAACGATGGTGATATGCTGGAATTACTTGATGTGCTAGCTAAAGATGTCGGTATTCGTGGCATATTTTCTGACTGGCCTGCAACGGTAAGTTATTATTCTAATTGCATGAATATTAAGTAATATTTGTACGGACGAGCAAAGTGTAATGCCTTGCTCGTCTATATTTTTTTTAGGCTTGTAAAATAGTTTTTATATCCAATTTTTCTACTGACCTTCTACGACTTACTGATGTCTCAAACCAGTTTTTTTTAACCGTTCCAGGGCTGCCAATACGCCCCCATTCGCGAACTAATAACCAATCACCAAACAGCGTAGGCAACACGAACAGCTGATAAAAAGAGACTGTACAAAACTTTGTGTAACTGCTTATCATTAATCTCTAATATGAGAGGATAAGCCGTTATGAATAGACAAGACTTAGAAGCTTTTGCACGCGAAGCCGCCAAGAGCATAAAAACAGAAAAAGACCTCAGTGACTTTAGCCAAATGCTGACTAAAATCACTGTTGAAGCCGCCTTAAATGTCGAGCTTGACGAACACTTAGGCTATAACAAGCATAATGCCTCAGGGTTAGAAAATAGCCGTAATGGCTATTCCAGCAAAACGTTGCGAACCGAAGAGGGGCAGTTTGAGATTAATGTTCCCCGTGATCGACAAGGTGAATTCGAGCCTCAGTTAGTTAAAAAACACCAAACGCGTATTACCTCAATGGATGAAAAGATCCATTACCTCTATGCCAAAGGGTTATCAACGCGCGATATTGTCGATACCTTTAAGGAACTGTTTGTCGCTCCTTACGAAAGCATTCTCGAACTCAGCTATTGAACCAAGCATATTGCCTTTTTGCAGGGCAACCATTTTCCCTTCGTTTTTCTTTTTCTTGAATTTCACTCTAATTACCTCATTCAAAGTTTATTTTTAACCCAGTAGGTTGTGAAATCAGCTTAGCTATACCTACATCATGACCAGCACATAATTTTTTAAGTACTTAATATAACTAACTACGATAAATTGTCTCAATTAAATGAAAGCCAAATTTAGTTTTCACGGGGCCATGCACAGTAAGTACAGGCTTTTTAAAGACAACATTATCAAAGGCTTTCAGCATGGTTCCTGGAGAAAATTCGCCTAGATTACCACCTTGTTTTGCCGAATTACATTGTGAATGTTTTTTAGCTAAGGTTTCAAAATCAGCGCCTTTGGCTAATTTTTGTTTTAGCATTTCGGCTTCTTCTTTGGTTTTTACAAGTATGTGTCGTGCGCAGGCTCTGGCCATAAAGTTTGATTTTTTAAGTTAGAATTGGTGAATGTGCTATTTTACTACTGAGTTAAGCGACAAGCATAGCGGTGCTAGGTAAATTTAATGGGATATAGAGAGAATGATTCATAAACTTAAGCGAATAGTGCGGCTGGCTTTTATTTTAAGTTTGTTAGCCTCTCTAACGGGGTGCTTTTATTGGTGGCGTGTTTATCAAACCTATCAGCAAATGAGTAATTTTGATAATAATTTCAGTATCAGTGCCGATGAAAGTTTTACCTTGTATTTTAAAGAGCCACGTTTGTATAGTGAAGACTTTGTGAGCCTGGCTAAATTGAGACCAAGTCATGAAGAAAAGATAACTCAAGGTTTATTATGGCGCTATAAGTTCCGAAAAATCGATCGTTCTGGGCAAGTTATTTTGCCAGAAACCTCATTTTTTATTAAGCTGCTTTTTAATCAAGAAAAACGCATTTTAAGCTGTACATTTTCGCCGTTATTTTTAAAAATAGCACCGGCCGAGTTTTTAGAAGTTTCAATTAGGTCAGTTGCAAAAGGTAAAATCAATAAAGCAAATAGACAGCTTAAAGTAGATACAGCAGCAGTTGATAAAATCACCAGTAAGCTGCCTTTAAAACAAACAATTATAGAGGCATTAGGCGAGCCGATAGAGAAACTTGATAATTCTTTAGAAGACATTTACATTTATCATTTTTTACTAGAGGCGCATGATATAGAAGTGGGTTATGAAGAAAGAGCGGTTAATATTATTAAGCTATTTTTTAATAAGCAAAGCCAGGAGATGGTGAAAATGTCAGGTAATTTTGCTGGATTAAAAATTTCCATTAATTATCAAAACTATCAAGAGTAAGGTCATTCATACTTAAGCTAAGCGAGCCAGCTTGTATAGGAGTACAATTTATAATCATAAAAGCAGCGACAGAGTGAAAGCCAAATTGCGGGTGTTTTTAAATTTTAATGAAGTACTAGGCAGGTATTAATAAGGAGATAAATATGGACCATAAAACGAATCAACAAATGCTGGAAACATTAGAAACTTATATTCATCATCAAGTAGAAAAGCAGAGTGCCGATCAATTGGTCGATTTTGCTAAAATCTATTTTGGCTATGCAGCATTTGATGAGTTATCGAAAAGGTCAATTGAAGACTTGTATGGTGCAATGTTATCGCAATGGAACCAGTTTTTAGAGCTGCCTAGTGATGTAGAGAAAATCCATATTTATAACCCAACGGTTGAAGAGAACGGCTGGCAAAGCCCACATACAGTGATAGAGATATTATTACCTGATATGGCGTTTATTTTGCAATCGGTCACGATGGAAATTAATCGTTATGGTTTTGCTAATCAATTGGTATTACATCCTATTTATTGGGTGCAACGCACTAAAGCAGGTAAGTTAAAAGCTTTATTTGAAAATGAAACGGCCGGTGCGGTAAGAGAAAGCGTTTTACATATAGAGATTGACCGGCAAAGTGAAGCCACCGTTATTGAGCAATTAAAAAATAGTTTATTAGGTGTTTTGGCTGATGTCCGTGCAGCAACAGAAGATTGGGCTTTATGTGTTAGTGAAATGCAATCAGAAATCACGCAATTAAAAGCTCAGAAAAATTCAAAACAGCAAGAAACCATTGATTTTTTAGAATGGTTAAAAAATGACCATTTTGTCTTTTTGGGATATAGAGAGTACATTATTTCTGAAAAATCTGGTGAGTATGGCTTTAGTGTTGTGCCTAAAACAGGGTTAGGCGTTTTACGTGAGGAGATGGTTGAAATTCCAAAGGGTAATTTTTTACCCATTTCATCGGATGCCTATGAGGTATTGAATACTGATAATGTATTGATGTTGACCAATGCAACCAGTAAAGCGACGGTACATCGCTCAGTTTTTATGGATTATATTGGTATAAAACAATATAACGAACAGGGTGTTGTTGTTGGTGAAAAACGATTTTTAGGTTTGTATGCCTCGTCGGCTTATTCCTGTGAATTGAAAACGATTCCTTTAGTGCGTGAAAAAATTCAAGCATTGATGCAGCGCTCAGAATTTATCAATAGTAGCCATACGGCGCGCTCTTTATTATTTGTTTTAAGTTCTTTGCCTAGAGATGAATTGTTTCAAGCACAATTAAGCGATTTATTTGAATATTCATTAGGTATATTACAGTTACAGGAACGCCAGCGGGTGCGCGTTTTTGTACGCCATGATATTTATGGACATTTTGTGTCCTTGCTTATTTTTGTACCGAGAGAGCGCTATCACACAGAGTCCCGTAAAAAAATTCAGGAAATACTAGTCAGTGTTTTTAAGGGTGAAGATACTGAATTTAGTGTTCAATTAAGTGAGTCTATTTTAGCGAGAATTCATTTCGTTATTCATAGTAAAGAGGGTTGTTCGATTGACTATGACGTGGCAGAAATAGAGCAGCGCATTGTTGATGCTTTATCTAACTGGAATGATGAACTATCAGCAGAATTACATTTTGCCTTTGGGGAGGCTGAAGCCAATTCTTACTTACAATCCTATAGTGATGGTTTTTCCGCTGCTTATCGAGAAGCCGTTTCTCCCCGTACGGCTTTGTTAGATTTAAAACGATTTGAAAAAATCGAAAAACAAAATTTAACAGCGCTAGGGGTGTTGTACAGCCCATTAACGGCGGTTGAGCAAAAACAATTGTTTTTTAAATTATACTGTTTTGGTGGGCAAGCCTCACTGTCTCGTAGTTTGCCTGTATTAGAAAACATGGGCGTTAAGGTTTGT
>DAOUSK010000039.1 GCA_030627265.1 Methylococcaceae bacterium | reverse complement strand
GATGAAATTAAAAAAAGATGCAGAAGCATTTTTAGGTGAAGAAGTAACAGAAGCGGTTATTACTGTTCCTGCTTACTTTAATGATTCACAACGTCAAGCAACAAAAGATGCGGGTCGTGTTGCCGGTCTTGATGTTAAACGTATCATCAATGAGCCAACAGCAGCGGCATTAGCTTTTGGTATGGATAAGCCAGAAGGCGACTCTACTATTGCTGTTTATGATTTAGGTGGCGGTACATTTGATGTTTCAATTATTGAAATTTCTGAAGTCGAAGGCGAGCACGCATTTGAAGTACTATCAACCAATGGTGATACTTTCTTAGGTGGTGAAGATTTTGATTTACGCGTTATTGAATTTTTAGTTGCAGAATTCAAAAAAGACAGCGGTATTGATTTACACAATGATCCTTTAGCACTACAACGCTTAAAAGAAGCGGCAGAAAAAGCAAAAATTGAGCTTTCTTCAGCTGAATCAACAGATATTAACCTACCGTATGTAACGGCAGATGCATCAGGTCCTAAGCATTTAAATGTTAAATTAACACGTGCTAAATTAGAGTCTTTAGTGGCAGAATTAATTGAGCGTACGAAAGGTCCTTGTTTAACAGCATTAAAAGATTCAGGTTTATCAGCGTCAGAAATTGATCATGTTATTTTGGTAGGTGGTCAATCACGTATGCCGAAAGTACAAGACATGGTAAAAAGCATCTTTGGTAAAGATCCTCGTAAAGATGTAAACCCTGATGAAGCGGTTGCATTAGGCGCGGCGATTCAAGCTGGTGTATTAGGTGGTGATGTTACAGACGTTCTATTATTAGATGTAACGCCTCTATCATTAGGTATTGAAACGATGGGCGGTGTTATGACTAAGCTTATCGATAAAAATACAACCATTCCAACAAATGCAGCACAAGTTTTTTCTACAGCAGAAGATAACCAAGGTGCAGTAACGGTTCATGTTTTACAAGGTGAGCGTGAAGTGGCAGCAGGAAATAAATCGTTAGGTCGTTTTGACTTATCTGATATTCCACCAGCACCACGTGGCACACCTCAGATTGAAGTGGCTTTTGATATTGATGCGAACGGTATTTTAAACGTTTCTGCAAAAGATAAAGCAACGGGTAAAGAGCAGTCTATCGTTATTAAAGCATCTAGTGGTTTATCGGATGAAGAAGTGGAACGCATGGTAAAAGATGCTGAAGCTCATGCAGAAGAAGATAAAAAAGTGACTGAGCTTGTATCAGCACGTAACACTGCAGAAGGCATGATTAATGCGACTGAGAAATCTGTAACAGACCTTGCTGAGCAAGTGACTGATGAAGAAAAAACAGCGATTGAAGCAGCGATTGAAGAGTTAAAAGAAGCTGTAAAAGGCGACGATAAAGATGATATCGAAGCTAAAACAACTGCATTGACTGAGTTATCAGGAAAACTAGCTGAACGTGCTTATGCACAACAAGCAGGTGCAGAAGGCGCGGCTGATGGTGGAGCGGAACAAGCTGCACCAGAAGCAGACGATAGCGTTGTTGATGCTGAGTTTGAAGAAGTAACAGAAGAAGACGATAAAAAGTAATTTTTATCATCGATTAGGAATGGCTTGTTTTTAGCTTATTCTTTATAAAAAACACGCCTCGTCATGGATGAAATCTGTGATGGGGCGTTGTTGTTAACGGTATGAAATATTAAAATAGAGTATAAGTCTTTAGTTTGTTAGCTTTTAGACTACAGATTTATACTTTATTACCAAGAATTAATTTTATCAGGGTGTGGACTGAACATGGCAAAAGAAGATTTTTATAAACTACTAAGCATTGATAAAAATGCCTCTGAAGCAGAGATAAAGAAAAGCTATCGTAAGATGGCAATGAAATATCACCCTGATAGAAATAAAGAGAAACCTGAAGCAGCTGAAAAACAGTTTAAACTCATTAAGGAAGCTTACGAGATCTTATCTGATCCTAAAAAGCGCTCCGCTTACGATCAATTTGGCCACGCTGGGGTTGATAATTCAGCTGGCGGTGGGCAAGGCGGTTTTGGTGGTGGTGAAGGTTTTGGCGATGCTTTTGGTGATATTTTTGGCGACATTTTTGGCGGTGGCGGTCGAGGCCGTCAAAGCAGCGTACAACGTGGTGCTGATTTACGCTATAACCTAGAGCTTACTTTAGAGGAAGCGGTAGGTGGTACAGAAGCCAAAATTCGCGTTCCTGTTTTATCAACCTGTGGTGAATGTAGTGGTTCGGGAGCTAAAAAAGGCTCAAAACCAGTTACTTGTACAACCTGTCAAGGGCATGGGCAAGTACGCATGCAGCAAGGATTTTTCTCTGTACAACAAGCTTGCCCAACTTGTCATGGACAAGGTCAGCAAATTAAAGATCCATGTCGTAAATGTCATGGTCAAGGCCGTGTACAAGAAAATAAAACACTTTCCGTTAAAGTACCAGCAGGTGTTGATAATGGTGATCGTATTCGCTTAGGTGGCGAAGGTGAGGCCGGTGCGCAAGGCGGGCCTGCAGGTGACTTATATGTACAAATTCAAGTAAAAGATCATGCTATCTTTACGCGTGATGGTGCCAACCTTTATTGTGAAGTGCCGATTAGTTTTCCTGCTGCTTGCTTAGGCGGAGAATTAGAAGTACCGACTTTAACAGGTAAAGTAAAATTAAAAATTCCTGCTGAAACTCAAACAGGTAAGCAGTTTAGACTACGTGGTAAAGGCGTTAAGCAAGTGCGTGGTGGTTCAGTCGGTGATTTAATGTGTCGTGTACAAATTGAGACACCGGTAAAACTTACTAAAGATCAAAAAGCTTTGATAGAGCAATTTCGTGATTCTTTATCAAGTGGCGGTAAACACCATAGTCCTCAAGAGCATTCTTGGGTGGGTGGTGTAAAAAGCTTTTTTGATAAATTAACAGGTTAAGATTAATGATTAGAATTGCTGTTGTTGGCGCTTCAGGGCGTATGGGTTTATGTTTAATCAAGGCTGCTGAACTATCAGATAAAACGTCATTAAGTATTGCTATCTCTCGAGTAGGTAGTGATGTGATTGCTCGTGATGCAGGTGAAATTGCCGGTATAGGACGTTTAGATATTAAAGTTCAAGATGATTTATCTGCGGTGATGGATGAGTTTGATGCTTTAATTGATTTTACTCGCCCTGACATATCCATGGAATATATCGAGCTATGTCGCCAAGCTGGAAAAACCATTATTATCGGCACAACGGGCTATTCTGAGGCTCAAAAGGCCAAAATGGCTGAAGCAGCAAAAGAGATTGCGATTGTCTTTGCACCTAACATGAGTGTTGGTGTTAATTTATCACTTAAGTTATTGGAAATGACAGCAAAAGTGATGGGTGATTATACGGATATAGAAGTGATTGAAGCACATCATCGTCACAAAGTAGATGCGCCTTCAGGCACTGCTTTACGTATGGGCGAGGTGATTGCTGACACGCTAGGGCGCGATTTAAAAGAGTGTGCTATTTATGGCCGTGAAGGCGATACTGGCGAACGTGATCGTAAAACGATTGGTTTTTCGACAATTCGTGCCGGCGATATAGTCGGTGAGCATACGGTTATGTTTGCTGATGAGGGCGAGCGTGTTGAAATCACCCATAAAGCGACAAGCCGCATGACCTTTGCTAATGGTGCAGTACGTGCAGCAGTTTGGTTAAAAGATCAAAAAAGCGGCCTGTATGATATGCAGGATGTTTTGGGTTTGAAAACGCTGTAGTAATTGGCTACCAACTTAAGGTGGGGCAAATTTATGTAGGGTATGCATTGCAACCCTTATGATCCGAAAGGTACGCAATGCGTACCCTACTGTCATGTCATGTCCTGTCGTAGCGAATCAATATAAAACCTTACCTGAACATGGCTTACGCTTATAGATTACTGTTAAAGGGGTGAGTGCAAAGAGCGTGAGTTTAAACTTAATGCGCATTCATGTAATGATTCGGAATGTGTCGGATGAGCATGAATGGTACGCGCTAAATCTTCGGCGGTTGCAGAGAACTCCATTGCTAAAACAGCTTCAGCAATTAATTCGGAAGCAATGGCGCTGATAATATGGACACCCAAAATAACTTCAGTTTCAGCGTGAATAATCATTTTAACGCGGCCTGTTGTATGGCCTGTTATTTTTGCTCGGGTATTGCTATCAAAAGAAAATTGGCTGATTTTTATTGGCTCACCAATCGCACGTAAGGCTTGTTCTGTTTGGCCAACCCAAGCAATTTCTGGCTGAGTATAGATAACATTAGGAATAGTATTATAATTGATAGGGGAATGTTGACCGATAATGTGTTCGGCTGCAAAGACACCTTCCTCGATGCCTTTGTGTGCCAACATAGGGCCTGATAAGATTAAGTCACCGATGGCATAAACACCCGGCAAAGTGGTGCAACAGTTTTCATCCACATGAACAAAGCCTTCTTCATCTAACAATAAGTCTGCAGAATCAGCGATTAAGTGTTCAGTGTTGGGCTTTCTACCGGAGGCAACAATTAACTGATCAAATTGGCAGCTGTGTGTACCTTGTGCATCTTCATAAACAACAAAAACCTGCTCATCTTTAATTTCGGTTGATATAACGCGCGCACCAATACGGATATCTAAGCCTTGTTGTTGATATAAGGCCAAGGCCTCTACAGCAATATCATCATCGGCGATGTGCATAAAGGGTTCTTGCGCTTCCAAAAGCACGACTTCAGAGCCTAGGCTATTCCAAATGCAAGCCAGTTCCAGACCAATGACACCCGCCCCAATAATGCCTAATTTTTTGGGTACAGTAGTTATGGATAAGGCGTGTTTGGTGTCGATAATATATTGGTTATCAATTTTAGCAATGGCTAGATTAACTGAACTAGAGCCTGCGGCTAAGATAACTTTATCGGCGGTAATAACCTGAGGAATACCCCCATTAGGCGGTGTTATTTCAATTCGATGTGGGTTAATTAAAGTGGCTTGAGCAGAAATCGATTCGACATTGTTGTCGATAAAAATTTGTGCAATTTGCTGATTTAAAGAACTAATAATGTCATCTTTACGTTGCTGCATACAAGTGATATCAATTTTTAAATCGGTCGCAGTAATACCATGCTCTGGTGAGATCGTCTTGAATTGTTTGAAGAGATTTGCCGATTCAAGTAGGGCAATCGCAGAAATACAACCTGCATTAACATAAGCCCCACCTAAGCGTTGTTCAGATTGAGAGCCAGTCTTCTTATCAATACAGGCGGTTTTCATGCCTAATTGAGCGCTACGGACAGCCGCAAAATATCCGGCTGGGCCTGCACCTATAACGATTACATCGTAATCATATTTTGTCGTAGACATTAGCAATACTCCGTTAATTAAATATTAAGTAGTAAATGGGCAGGGGATTCTAAGCCTTCTTTAATGGCAACTAAAAATTGCACAGCATCACGGCCATCAACTAAGCGGTGATCATAAGATAAAGCCAGATACATAATAGGACGGACAACGATTTTTCCATTTTCCACAACAGCGCGCTCTGTAATTGCATGCATACCTAAAATGGCACATTGAGGCGGGTTGAGAATAGGGGTTGATAGCATGGAGCCAAAAATTCCACCATTAGTAATAGTAAAGGTGCCACCAGTAAGCTCTTCATAAGTAAGCGTTCCCGTTTGTGCTTTACTGCCAAAATTGACAATATTTTTTTCAATGCCCGCAAAATCAAGCTGATCTGCATCGCGTAGAACAGGCACGATTAAACCGCGTGGTGAAGAAACGGCAATACCTACATCATAATAACCATGATAAATAATATCATCGCCATCGATAGAAGCATTGATAGCAGGAAAGCGTTTTAGAGCCTCTATAGAAGCTTTAATAAAGAAAGACATAAAACCAAGTTTGACATCATGTTTTGCCGTAAAACGCTCTTGATATTGCTTACGTAAATCAATCACGCTTTGCATGTTAACTTCATTAAAAGTGGTTAACATGGCAGCATTTTGTTGCGCTTGTAATAAGCGTTCAGCCACTTTTGCCCGTAAACGTGTCATGGGGACGCGTTGTTCAGGGCGGCTGCTAGAACTTGATTGTATGGCAGGGGCTGTCATTTTTGCCGCTGGTGCATTAACGGGTTTTACTTCAGCGATAGGGGTTTCTTGTTTATGTTGCACCTCTAAAAATTGTTGTACATCCGCTTTAGTAATGCGATTACCTTTGCCTGTTCCGGTGATTAGATGAGGATCAAGCTTATGTTCAAAAATAAGTCGACGGACGGCAGGGCTCAAAGGAATATCGTTAGCAATTTCTTTTTTTGTGTCTGCGTTTTCTTTATGAGGGATGTTTTGTGCGGATTTTTCGCTACCTTCGCTAGAAATAGTGGTTAGTAAATCTCCGCCAACAACGGTACTACCATCGGGGACTAATATTTCACCGAGTATTCCTGCTTCAGGGGCGGGCACTTCTAAAACGACTTTATCTGTTTCTAAATCAACTAAGTTCTCATCTTTTTCAACGCTATCACCAGCTTGTTTATGCCAAGTGATTAAAGTTGCATCGGCAACCGATTCAGGTAAGGTAGGAACGCGAATTTCAAGGCTCATGGTTTTTTCCTATACACGAGTAGAGTGGTTATAAAGAGCAGTCTCTACGACTTCTTTTTGTTGTTTGACATGTTTTGCTAAATTTCCTACCGCAGGTGATGCTGATGCTGGCCTACCGCAATAAATAAGCTTGATATTATCTTGTATAAAATTAATGAAATTATGTCGAGTCTGATACCAAGCTCCTTGGTTTTGAGGTTCTTCTTGGCACCACACTAAGGTTTCTAAATTAGGGTATTTTTTCAACTCTTTCTGGAACTCTTTTGCAGGAAAAGGGTAAAGCTGCTCAATACGAACAATCGCGACATTGCCTGGGTTATTCTGTGTTCGAGCATCCATTAAATCATAATAAACCTTTCCAGAGCAAAGCACTAGGCGGGTGATATTGTTAGCTTTAACTTCAGGGTCTGTTTCTGGAATGATCGTTTGAAAATGCCCTTGAACCAAGTCTTCTAAAGTAGAAATAGCTGCTTTATGGCGTAGTAAGCTTTTAGGCGACATAACAATTAAAGGTTTACGATAGGTTCGAATCACTTGGCGGCGTAATAAATGAAAAATTTGTGCGGGCGTAGAAGGGATGCAAACTTGGATGTTTTGGTCGGCACACAATTGTAAATAGCGTTCTAAGCGTGCAGATGAATGTTCAGGCCCTTGGCCTTCAAAGCCATGCGGTAACAGCATAACTAAACCTGATAAGCGCCCCCATTTTGTTTCGCCAGAGCAAATAAATTGGTCAATGAGCACTTGAGCGCCATTAGCAAAATCACCAAACTGAGCTTCCCAAATGACTAAGGTTTCTGGAACGGTGGAACTGTAACCATATTCAAAACCTAATACACCCGCTTCTGAGAGGATGGAGTCAAAAATCTGCGGTCGTCCTTGCTGTATATCCAAATGTTTAATGGGAATGTAGGCATCGCCATTAATTTGGTTGTGCAAAATAATATGCCGGTGGAAAAAAGTGCCACGGCCAACATCTTGCCCGACTAAACGGACATTATATTGATCCATTAATAATGTCGCATAAGCCATGTTTTCAGCAAAGCCCCAATCTAGTGGCATTGCACCCGCAGCCATTTTTCGGCGGTTTTCCATGATTTTTGCAACACGAGGGTGTAATTCAAACCCTGTTGGAAGTCGTTGTGACTGGGTGTTGCAAAAACGTAGGCGCTCTAAAGGGACGGTTGTATCGTGCCTTATATCCCAGTCTTGATTCAGGTATTTATCCCATAGTTTTGAGTAGGAATAACCTTTTTCTAAAGTAGGGCGAGAAACATTTTCTCCGGCATCTAATAAATCTTGGTAAGCCTGAGTCATCTCTTGAACTTGTTCTTCAGTTAATATGTTTTGCTGCGCTAATTTTTCACCATAAAGTTGGCAAGTTGTTGTTAATGCATTGATTTTTTTATACATCATTGGTTGCGTCGTGGCAGGTTCATCAGCCTCATTATGACCACGGCGACGATAGCAAATTAAATCAATGACCACATCTTTATTAAACTGGGTTCGGTAATCAATCGCCATTTGCGTGACCGCTAATACTGCTTCGGGATCATCACCATTAACATGAAAAACAGGTGCCTGAATCATATTAGCAACATCGGTACAATAAAGGGTAGAGCGTGCATCAAATGGGTTACTGGTGGTAAAGCCAATTTGATTGTTGATAACGATATGAATGGTGCCGCCCGTTGCAAATGCACGAGTTTGCGCCATATTAAAGGTTTCCATGACAATGCCTTGTCCAGCAAAAGCGGCATCGCCATGAATTAAAATAGGAATAACAGTATTGGAGCTATTTTTTCCATAGCGATCCTGCCGTGCTTTAACCGTGCCTTCTACAACGGGGTTAATAATTTCTAAGTGTGAAGGGTTAAAGGCTAAGGTGATATGTGCTAGGCCGCCCTCGGTTTCTACATTGGAGGAAAATCCTTGGTGGTACTTCACATCACCCGTTAGTACTGTGGTCGATTCTTCTGCGGTTCCTTTGAATTCACTAAAAAGTTGGGCAGGGTTTTTACCTAATATATTGATCAGTACATTCAGTCGCCCGCGATGCGCCATGCCAATAACCAGCTCTTTTGTGTTGTAGCGTCCAGAGCGTTGAATGAGTTCATCTAAAATAGGAATTAAGCATTCGCCACCCTCTAAAGAAAAACGTTTTTGGCCGACAAAATTACGGTGTAAATGTTTTTCTATTCCTTCGGCTGCGATAAGTTGCTGTAACAGCCAAATACGTTTTTTATGGGTGATGCCTGCCGTGAGTTTTTCTGTTTCTAAGCGATTTCTAATCCAGCGTTTAATATCGGTATCAAATATGTGCATATATTCGGTAGCAATATTGGCACAATAGATTTCTTGTAAGGTACTAATGATTTCTTTTAATGGCATACGATCTTTGCCATAAATGGAATCAGTATCAAATAAAGTCTCTAAATCTGGCTCAGATAACCCATAATAGTTTGGGTCGAGGTCAGGCAGGTTGCGTTTAGATTTTCCGAGCGGGTTATTATTAGCTAATTGGTGTCCATGAGAGCGATAATGATTGATTAAACTGGCAACAGCTGACTGTTTTTGTACGCTTTCTTTGGTGAACCCTTGTAGTTCAGATAGGCGAGAAGAGGGTGAGGATGCGAGTTGAGAAAAGCGTTCTACAACGGGACTATGTGCTATATCCCGGTGTGTATTATTGCCTTGCAGGGCGGTGAATTTTTCACGCCAAGAAGCTTCAATGGAATCGGGGTTATCAAGAAACTTTTCATATAAGTCCTCGATATAGGTAGCATTGCTTCCATAAAGTGCAGAGGTTTCTTGGAAAAGTTTAAGCAAGTTACTCATAAAAAATCCGGCTATTCTGGGTTAATTAACAACTAAGTAAAACTTATATTTTAAGTTGAGGTAGATATGAAAATTAAAAATGTTAGACTCTAACGGAAAAATGTTAGTGCGTAACGTACAATGCTTATATTACCAAGAAACTTGTCAATCATAGAAAAAATTATGAAAGAAGAGAATAAATTACAAATTAGAGTCCAGTCTAAAACTGAACAGCGCATGATGGAAGATTTAGATGATCACATGATGACGGAGTGGGACGTGAAAAAAATAGCCCGTACATTGTGCGGGTTATTATTGCTAGTAGGCGGCTTAATGTATTATTTTTTTGCAACTGAAAAGTCAGATGAAGAAATTAATAAAGCAGCTGAAATCCAGGAGCTAAGTCAAATAAGTCGCCCTTCAGAAAAGCAAATAGCCATACCCGTTAAAAAGAAACTGCCAGTTGAAAATAAAGACTTGGCTGATAAACAAGAAAAAGCATTGCTCAAAAATCCTGTTAAAAAACAAAATGCCCAATTAGTAAAATCAGCCCCCATTATTATTAAAAATAATAAACATATAAAGCGGGGATTATTGGCAGATTTAATAATAAATAAAGAACCTTGGGGTTCGGTTAATCTTCCATTAGTGGTTAATAAAGAAGCAGCAGTCGGCCTTATTTATTTCACGGAAATAATTGATATGAAAGGTAGTAGTATCTATCATGAGTGGTTAGTTAATAATAAGGTTGTTTATAAGAAAAAGGTAAATATTCTAGGTAATCGCTGGAGAGTATCAACACGAAAATTATTTTCATATGCAGCAACAGGGCGCTGGCAAGCCAGGGTGGTCAATGATAAGGGTGATATGCTGCACAAAATTGATTTTCTGGTTATAAAATAAACTATTAATCCTATAAATAGCGGTATATAATTAATGTCTAATTTTGGTGTTGTCTATGCTCTTAATTGAGATGGAAATTCAAAATTAATATTATTAGTGTTTATTAAGGTAAATTAAAATGAATGATTTAAGTAATCTTTCGGTGAGTGAGTTACAAGCAGTTATTGATAATGCAGCGGCAGCATTGAAAATTAAGCAAGATAGCGAACGTAAAGACGTTTATGCCAAAATTAAAGAGCTCGCAGCATCGGTAGGTGCAACCGTTGATATTTATGTAGCTGATAAAAAAGAAACACGTAAAATGGCAAAAGTAGACCCTAAATTTCGCCATCCAACGGATGCATCTTTAACTTGGACAGGGCGTGGCCTCACTCCAAAATGGATGCGTGCATTACTTGATGAAGGCCGTGACAAATCTGAATTTCTGATTTAATCTTTGGCACTCAATTAAAAAAAAGCAGCTTTCGGGTTGCTTTTTTTATGCCTGGTCGTTTTATATTAAAAATAATATCCGTAGGAAAGCATAAGGGAAATTTAGAAATTATGAATAATAATGAACCTTTATTTTATGAGGAATATGGTGATATTAATGCGCCACCATTAATTATTTTGCATGGTTTTTTTGCATCAGCCCGTAACTGGCGACAAATAGCTAAAAAGCTAGCTGAGCATTATCATATCTACCTCTTAGACATGCGTAATCATGGGCAATCAGCACATAATGCTATTATGGATTATCCATCCATGGCAGAAGATATTAAAGAATTTTTAACGTATAAAAACATAAAAGAAACAAATATTATTGGCCATAGTATGGGAGGTAAAATTGCTATGTATTTAGCTTTAAATACCCCGGCTATTATTAATAAATTAATTGTGGTTGATATTTCACCGACTTGTTATCAGCATAGTTTTGATGCAATTATTCAGGCTTTAAAAAGTGTACCCTTAAGTGAAATTAATAATAGAAAGCAAGTGGATGAGTTTTTATCTGCAGCGATTCCGGAGTTAAGTTTTAGGCAGTTTTTATTGCAAAATTTAGTTTTAAATGACGGCCATTATCAGTGGCGAATTAATTTAGGTTTTTTTGCGGCTAATGCGGATAATATTATTGCTTTTCCTAGTACGCTTTCTTTGCCGCCTTATTTAAAGGAGGTTTTATTTTTAGCGGGTGGAAATTCAAATTATATAAAAGAAGAAGATGTTTACCCACTTTTTCCAAAGGCTGATATTCAAAGCATAGACAATGCTGGGCACTGGCTGCATGCAGAGCAGCCTGAAGCTTTTTGTTTAGTCGTTAATCAATATTTACAACGTTCTTAAGGGGTCTATTAATATGAAAACAGTTTTAGTAACAGGTGCTAACCGTGGTTTAGGGCTGGAGTTTTGTTTGCAGTATGCGCAAGCTGGCTGGCAGGTATTTGCTGCTTGTCGTGATCCGCAAAATGCACAAGATTTAAATCGTATTGCGGAGCAGTATAAAAGTATTCAAGTGGTTACTTTAGATGTTAGGCAGCATGATCAAATTGATAGTTTGGCATTGAAGTTTATGGGAAAACCTTTAGATTTGTTGATTTCAAATGCTGGCGTTTATGGCGATAGCGTAGGGCATGGCTTTGGAGCAATCAATTATTCAGATTGGCGTGATACTTTAGAAGTTAATGTAATGAGTGCCATTAAGCTGGCTGAGTCTTTTAAAGAGCCTTTAGCTAAGAGTGAGCAAGGGTTATTTGTTGCAATTAGTAGTTTAATGGGAAGTGTTGCAGACAATGGTAGTGGTGGTAGTATCTTATATAGATCAAGTAAGGCGGCTTTAAATGCTGCGATGAAAAGTTTATCTTTTGATATTAAGCCCGCAGGTATTGGTGTATTAATTTTTCACCCAGGCTGGGTGCGTACTGATATGGGTGGCCCAAATGGCTTATGTGATGCATCAGAAAGCATTGCAGGAATGCGTCAGCAAATTGAGAAATTTGAGATGCAGCAATCAGGGCAGTTTATCAAATATGATGGCACAAAAATGCCTTGGTAATGAGTCGCTATTTTTATTATTAAATAAATAGGTACATTAGTTATGGGACGTTGGAAGCCGCCTAGACCCAAATCATCACCTTATATCACGCCTGAGGGTTTTCAGTGCTTAGAGCAAGAGCTAAAATCTTTATGGGAAAAGCGTAAAGGGGTTGTTTCTGCATTATCAGATGCTGCGGCAGAAGGAGATCGCTCGGAGAATGCTGAATATATCTATAGGAAAAAAGAATTACGAGGTATTGACGGCCGAATTCATTTTTTGCAAAAACGCCTTGCTGTTTTAAATGTGATAACAGATAAACCGAGTGATCAAGACCGTATATTTTTTGCTGCATGGGTACTGTTATTAACAGAAAAAGACACAGAAGTGCTGTATCGAATTGTTGGTAGCGATGAATTTGAGCGGGATAAACGCTACATCAGTATGGATTCACCTTTAGCTCAGCAATTATTAAAAAAGACTTTTGATGAGTCGGTGAAGATAAAAACTAGTGTTAATACTTTTATTTATACGGTTTTAGATATTCAGTATGGGTTAGATTTTGTAGAAGAGTAAGAGGCTCTTTGACTATCATAATTAATCACTGTACTACTTATGGAGGTTTGCAAACACCTCTATAAGTAAAGCATGCTAAAATAATGAATTAATTTAGCTAAGAATATTAGCTATTTATAAACTCATTTCACAAGGTAATTTTTAAGCGTGTATACAATTTCCAAACAATTTAGTTTTAGTGCAAGTCATATCATAGAGGGTTTGCCAGACAATCACCCCTGTAGTCGGTTACATGGGCATAATTATGTTGTTGAGCTAACGCTGTCTTCAGAAAAATTAAATGAAACAGGTTTTGTTGTGGACTATAACGAACTTGTCACCTTCAAAAAAAATATAGATGATACTTTAGATCACCGGCATTTAAATGATGTCTTAGAGGGGGCGACGACGGCAGAAAGTATTGCTAAGTTTCTTTACGACCAAGCTAAAAGCATATGGAAGGAGGTTGTTTCGGTTAGCGTTAGTGAAACGCCTAAAACCAACGCTATTTACCGACCTTAGGCCCAGACTCTATGCAACAGAAAAATGATTTTTCAAATGTACAGTTTTTAAAAGACAGCATAAAGCGTGTTTTCCCCAATTCTCAAGCGGTTGCCTTAACCATTATTCTTGTTGTTGGTTTTGTTTTATTGACACTACTTTCTGATGTTTTGATGCCGGCTTTAATTGCTGTCGTTTTAGCTTATTTATTAGAAGGCTTAGTTAAAAAGTTTGAAGTGAAAATTAAGCGTTTACCCTCAGTATTCATTGTTTTTTCTATTTTTATGAGCATTTTTTCCTATTTATTATTAGGTCTAATGCCGATGTTATTTAAACAAGCCAAGCAGTTATTGCAGCATACTCCAGAAATTGTTAAAAAATTGCAAGGAGATGTTTTAAAGCTTCCTGAGGCTTACCCACAATTTATTTCTGCTGATAAACTAAAAGATATTATTTTTTCAGTACAAGAAGAAGCACTTATTTATGGGCAAGAGTTAGTCAGTTTATCCGCCTCTTCTGTTGTAGGGTTTATTAGTGTCTTAGTCTATTTGATTTTAGTGCCTGTTTTGGTGCTTTTTTGTTTAAAAGACAAAGAGGTATTGCTCAATTGGTTTATGCAATTTATGCCGAGGGATCGCTTGTTATCAACCAATGTTTGGAAAGAAGTTGATATGCAGTTAGGCAACTATATACGGGGAAAATTTGCCGAGGTAATGATTCTTGGTTTGGCTAGCTATATGATTTTTTCTGCACTGGGTTTAAATTATGGTGTATTACTGTCTGTTCTAATGGGATTATCTGTCATTATTCCGTATGTAGGAGCTACCTTAGTAACTTTTCCAGTATTGGGTGTAGCACTGTTTCAGTGGGGTTTAGGCAGCGATGAGTTTATGTATATTGCAATTGCTTATTCTATTATTCAAGCCATTGATGGCGTAATTTTAGTGCCGTTATTATTTTCTGAAGCCGTTAATTTACATCCTGTTGCCATTATCGTTGCTATTTTGTTTTTTGGTGGCTTATGGGGTTTTTGGGGCGTGTTTTTTGCGATTCCTTTAGCAACTTTAGTTAAAGCGGTGCTTTCTGCGTGGCCACGCTTAGATGATAAAATGCACCACTATAATATGTAATGCCGATGCAAAAATTATTAAAAGTAATGGCGGATTTACGCCATAAAGAAACAGGTTGTTCGTGGGATAAGAAACAAGATTTTAATAGTCTTATTCCTTATGTCTTAGAAGAAGCGTACGAAGTAGTTGATGCTATTGAACGTGAAGATATGCAAGATTTACGTTCAGAATTAGGTGACTTATTATTTCAAGTGGTTTTTCAGGCGCAAATAGCTGAAGAAAAGGGCTTGTTTGATTTTGAGCAAATCAGCGATAGCGTTGCCGATAAACTAATTCGTCGACATCCGCATGTTTTTTCTGATGTTAGTTATGCCAATGAAGCCGAGCAGAAAAAAGCTTGGGAAGATTTAAAAGCACAAGAGCGTAAAGAAAAAGAGCTAGAAAATCATAAAATTTTATCCGGCATTGCAAATAGCTTACCTGCTTTAGTGCATAGCGAAAAAACACAAGATAGAGCCGCGCAGCATGGTTTTGATTGGCCTGATGTAGAGCCTGTTTACGATAAAGTATTAGAAGAGTTGGATGAAGTAAAAGAAGCTTGGGAGTCGGGTGATCAAGCGCATATTGAAGAAGAAATCGGTGACTTATTATTGGTTGCGGTTAACCTTGCAAGACATATGAATGTTAAACCAGAACAAGCTTTAAAGAAGAGCACCGATAAATTTAAACGGCGATTTGAATATATAGAAAATTCAGTTGAGGCTTCAGGGAGAGAAGTTAAAAACTGTGAATTAGACGAATTAGATGCTTTATGGAAAGAAGCTAAAATCGCATTTAAACAAACAACTTAACCTTATAATTTATATATAAAGAGAACAGCATGACAACTTTTGATGACGTCACCGTAGTAAAAAAAGCGAATATCTATTTTGATGGAAAGGTGACCAGCCGCATTATCCAGTTTGCAGATGGCACAGAAAAAACCTTAGGTTTTATGCAGAAAGGTGAATATACATTTGGCACAGAAGTAAAAGAGCTAATGGAAATTTTAGCAGGGCAATTGGATGTATTACTGCCAGGAAAAGATGAATGGCAATCTATTAAAGCAGGTGAATCATTCGAAGTGCCTGCCAATGCAAAATTTCAAGTTAATATTAAAGAGCCGACAGATTACTGCTGCTCTTATTTTAAATAAGATGAGTGATCAACGTTTAATAGAAATAGAAAGCAAAATTGCTTATCAAGACGATACGATTTTGCAATTAAATGATGTCTTATGTAAGCAGCAAGATCAAATTGATCGCTTAGATGCATTGACTCAGCAACTGTTAGGGCGCGTTAGAGATTTATCTGAAAATTCAGCAGGTGGCGCGTCAGAATTTTCCGCAATGGATGAACGCCCACCACACTATTAACAGCCGTTACAAATAACGGGGGTGACAAGCCCCGCTATTTCCCGCATAGTTCTAAAAAAATCATCATTCCTGCTACTTCTAGCAGGAATCCATAACAAATTCTGCAATATACTCAAAGGGTAAATCATGAAATGGCGTAATCGAAGAAGTAGTCAAAATATTGAAGACATACGTGGCTCTCATCAGCCTAGACGAGCAGGTAAAAAAACAGGTGGTTTAATGGCTATTGTTATTACATTAGGCGCTATGTATTTTGGGGTAGACCCAAAACTGGTCTTAGGTATTGTCGATGGTCTTTCTGCTCAAGCGCCTAGCGCACAACAAACAAATTACCGTCCTTCTGCAAAGCAACAACAATTAGGACAATTTGTCGGGGTTGTGTTGGCGGATACCGAAGACACTTGGAATGCACTTTTTCAGCAACAAGGCTTACGTTACAAAGAACCAAAGTTAGTGATGTTTACTGACAAAGTACGCTCTGCTTGTGGTCATGCCGAAGCAGCAATGGGGCCTTTTTACTGCCCTGGTGATCATAAAATATATATTGATTTAGGTTTCTACCAACAGCTAAAAGAGAGACATAACGCGCCAGGTGATTTTGCTCAAGCTTATGTCATCGCGCATGAGGTAGGACACCACGTACAAACATTATTAGGCATTTCTACTAAAGTACATCAAGCTCAACAAGGGCTTAGCAAGGCGCAAGCGAATCAACTCTCTGTTAAATTAGAATTGCAGGCAGATTGTTTTGCTGGACTTTGGGCAAACCATACAGAAAAGGCCAAACAGATATTGGAGCAAGGCGATATAGAAGAAGCGTTAACAGCAGCAAGCGCCATTGGTGATGATCGTTTGCAAACGCAGGCGAGAGGCTATGCCAGCCCTGAGTCATTTACTCATGGAACCTCGCAACAGCGGGTAAAATGGTTTAAAAAAGGATTTACTGAAGGCTCAATACAAAGTTGCAATACTTTTTCTTGAGTTAAAAAATAATCAGTTGAATACAAAAATCAATGGAAAAAAATCAATGGGGTCAGACTCTAATACCGCTACCAGTCATTTTAAGCATAAGTAAATCAATTTGTTACGGTATTTATGAGTAATTAAAAATGAATGTCACTGTAATAATCAACAGCTTACGAGTTTTGTTTATTTTCCATTCGTAAGGTTAAAACCTTCGCCTTTCAGGCGAACAGATTTATCTCTTATAGGTGTCGCAAGT
>DAOUSK010000006.1 GCA_030627265.1 Methylococcaceae bacterium | reverse complement strand
TCAAGAAAAGCTTCTACACTACCTCGGCGCCTGAGACAGCCCCCAAAGAGATGGATAGGCGCTGGACAGAGTGGCTCGAAAAATGGAAAACTCTGCTCAATAGTTCCAGTGACGCGAATGCTACTTCGCCCCGCTCTAGTGCGGAAATCTCTAGGCAGATGAAGCTCGTCAACCCAAAATATATTTTGCGAGAGTGGTTTGTTATGCCGGCTTATCAGCAAGCAACGACGGGAAATTACTCTCTAATTCGAGAGCTGCAGGAGGTGATGACACAGCCATATGCAGAGCAGTCAAAGGACATGGAGGATAAGTACTATCGATTGAAACCGCCTGAGTTCTTTGAGGTGGGTGGATTGTCCCACCTTAGTTGTTCGTCGTGATTTTTTGTAGTGGACTTAAAAAAGTAGTGTCAGAAGCAATATACAAGCAATAAGGGCTAATTTTTTTGTTTTTCCCATTGCTAATAATTGCTCATAGTCCCCTCTAAATGACATTATAATTTGGGTCTTTAGATGTGTCCTGATTTATTAAAGCATTACAGCTTGTCTTGTGGTGGTGTTAATGGAATAGTACCGACAGCCGAACAAGCTGAAGAGCCTCTTAAAATGATGGTGAAAACAGTTCAGAGTGGTGGTAGTTTATCAAAATATTTAGCCTTTGATAAACAAGGTGAATTACTACATTTTTCATAGAAAATAAATGACAGTCTCTAATAGGCATATATTTTTTACCCTTTCCGAATGGTGATAGAATCAAGATTCATTTCTCCCATTTCAGGTAGGTATTAAATAATGAATAAGTTAAAGTATGCAGGGTTTGGAGGTACGGCGCTATTATTGTTAGTTGTATTGTTTAACTCCTATACAACCGTTCCTGCCGGACATAATAAAGTCGCTACTTTATTTGGTAAAGTGCAAGATGATGCTTATGCCGAGGGCTTTCATTTTGTTAATCCTCTCTTAAACTTTGTCAGTTTTGACCTTAGGCAGCAGACATATACATGGGAGAAGGTACAAGTTCCTTCTCAGGATAAGCTAAAAACATCAATGGATATTTCGGTCGCTTTTCGGCTAGATGCTAATGAGACTACGAATATACTGCAAAATACAGGTGTTCTAAAGGATGTCATTTCTAAACATATTACACCTAAGGTTCGCTCATTATTACGCGAAGCAGGTAAAACCGTTAAGCAATCACAAGACTTTTTTGTTGAGAGCGTGCAGCAAGATTTGCAGAGTTATATGGAAGATGGTCTTATTAAGTATTTGCAAGATAGGGGGGTTATTGTCACCGCAGTATTATTTAGGGATATTACCCTGCCGCAAGTAGTTACCTCAGCCGTTATTCAAACAAAAGAACGCCAAGAGCAACTAGAGCGTGAAAAAGCGCAGTTAAAAATTGTTGAGCAACAAGCTCAGCAACAGGTGAAGCAGGCGGAAGCTAGAGAAATGGCGGCAGTTGCTGATGCTAATGCAAAGAAAACGATGGCCGATGCTGAGGCGTATACGATTGCTATAGAAGCTCAGGCGCAGGCAAAAGCCAATCAATTATTAGCGAAATCTCTTTCATCTTCTCTCATTAGATATAATGCCGTAGATAAATGGGATGGGCACTATCCACAAACATTGATGGGTGGCAAAATGAATGGTGTTATTTTGAATTTGCCCGGTTCAAAATAATAAGATAGCTAGAATAGCGCGTAGCTTGGATGCGCAAGTAGCCCGTATGAAGCTTGCGTAATACGGGGCCGTTCGGTGTACTGTTTACCCCGTATTTTGTACCTCCATACGGGCTACAGTTTTCTCGTTTCCAAGCTCTGAAGCTGTGAAATCGCGTTATTTATATTTTTAGCAATTCCTTGGCTTTTTTATAAGCCTCTCTAAAGTCTATATAGGTTGGCTTATCACCTGCCAACATAGATTTAAGTAAGGCATGTTGTACTTTATATTTAATATTACCGACAGCTAGAGCGCCAACAGAAACTGTATTAACAGAATTACTTGCTTGGCTAAGAGGTGCGCCAGAATCATTAAGCTGTACGCCTTCTATGCCAGCTGGTGGTACAGCATTAACATCACCAACAACTTTAAGTTGCTGAGCATTGCTTAAAACATTAGCGTTTAAGATTTGTACGCCCGCTTTTGCTGTACAGAAAATAATATCTGCACCTTTAATTAGCGCGATTTTATCTTCATCAAAGGTAGCGACAGCGCCTGATAGATTACTACCAAATCGGCGGTTATATTCTTTTGCAATATCTTCTGCGGTACCTGCCGATAGATGGTCAATTAAAACAGTGTCAGCACCGGCTAAAGAAGCGATTACACCTGTTGAAATTCCAACGGGGCCTGTGCCGCCAAAAACAAGCGCTTTGCAATCTTTTAGCTCTTTATTGTGATGTGTTTTTAGTTCTTTTGCTACGCAAGCAACTAAGGCTGCTGCTGTGGTAAATGCACCGCTAGGGTCGGCAAATACGGAGACTTCAAAAGGTGGAACCATCGCTTGTTTGGCTGTATTAAGCATGTCAATCGCTAATGCCATGTCTCTGCCACCAATAAAGATTCCTGTTTGTTTTACGCCAGAAGGACTACGCGAAAATATAGTATCTTGGGTTAGGCGGTGCATACCTTCAAGCTTGACGTTGGCATAAGGCATTAAGACATCAAAGTCACAATCTAATGCCATGTTGATGTCAAAAGGACTATTGTTTGGTGTTGGATCAAACATATGCAATATGCTTTTTTTAGCCATGAGTTTTATTCCTAAATGTAAAAAGTTTATCGCTTTATTTGTTTGTTTGAATGTAGTTACGAGCGGCTTCAAAAGCGTGCTCAAAATGTAAATACAGAGGTTTTTCAGTTGAAATCATTGTTTTAAGTAGCGAGCTTTGAACTTGGTATTTTATATTTCCAATCGCTAAAGCGCCAATACCAACTGCACCGCTGGTAGAGCCTGCAATTGCTTTGCCGTTATCAAAGGCATCAATACCTGCAACGCCAGCAGGTGGAACAGCATTAACATCGGCAGCTACTTTTAGATTGGGAGCAGAAGCGATTAATTCAGCACTTAGCAACTCAATACCCGCGGCACCAGTTGCAAAAATAACATCCACTTCATTAATGAAATTAGCTTTGTCGGCATCAGCTCCCGCTGTGATTTCTATTTTTCCATCGCCTAATTCAGAATTGCACATATCAGCAATACGTTGAGCTTTCTCTAATTGGCGACCAATGATTCTTACCTTTGCACCCGCCTGAGCGGCAAGCACAGCGGCTGCTTGGCCAACAGGGCCAGTACCACCAAGAGCAAGGATAGTTTTTCCAGAAAGGTCAGTGTTGAATTTTGTTTTTAGCGTGTCTTCTATAATAGCAACCATCCCTGCAGCCGTTGTAAATGCACCACTAGGATCGGCAAAGACGGAGACTTCAAAAGGAGGAACCATAGAGTTTTTAGCTATTTTCAGCATATCCATCGCTTGTTTGGTTTCCCGCCCACCGATGAAAATTCCTGTGCTTTTTAGGCCTTTAGGGCTGCGAGAAAAAATAGCATCTTGTACTAAGCCGCGCACTTCACTCGGTTCTACATTAATGTAAGGAGTGGCTGAAACCCAACCAGCATCAACAGCCATATTGACATCAAAAGGGCTTAAGTTTTTTGCTGTGGTTAGCATGTGTAAAATAAACGGTTTAGGCATGATAGTCTCTTTGGTGGATGTTCAAAATGTAGCGCTAAAAATAGTTTGTACTAAAAGCATTAGTTAATCGCTAATTATAAAATAAATATTGCTTCTGCACATTGAATTTTTGAATTAAAAGTTGGCTGTAAAGATACAGCCTAAATTAATCAAGTGAGCTTGCTATAATGCTCTATAAATTTATTGTCTAATTAATTGAGATCCTATGTCTAACCCAACTATTATTTATACTAAAACAGATGAAGCGCCTGCTTTAGCAACTTATTCATTATTGCCGATAGTACAGGCTTTTACACAAGCGGCGGGGGTTAATGTAGAAGTAAAAGATATTTCATTGGCAGCACGAATTTTATCTCATTTTCCTGAGTATTTATCGGTTGATCAACAAAAAGATGATGCTTTGGCGGAGTTGGGTGTTTTAGTCACTAAAGCGGAAGCTAATATTATTAAATTACCTAATATTAGTGCTTCAGTGCCGCAATTATTAAAAGCGATTCAAGAATTGCAAGGGATAGGGTGTGCGATTCCTAGTTACCCAGTTGAGGTAAACAATGATTCTGAAGTTGATATTAAAGCGCGTTACGCTAAAGTATTAGGCAGTGCGGTTAATCCTGTCTTACGTGAAGGAAATTCAGATAGACGAGTTGCAGCGCCTGTTAAAGAGTATGCAAAAAAACATCCGCATATTATGGGGGAATGGCTAGCAACATCAAAAACCCATGTAAGTTCTATGAATACGGGTGATTTTTATTCGAGCGAGCAATCTGTGGTGGTTAAACAAGAAGGCAAGGTAAAAATTGAATTGTTAACCGACGCAGGAAGCACGGAGGTTTTAAAACAAGAAACCTTAGTTTTAGAAAATGAAATCATTGATGCGTCGGTGATGAGTTGTAAGGCGCTGTGTGCTTTTTATGAGCAAGAAATGCAAGATGCAAAAGAAAAAGATGTGATGCTTTCTTTGCATTTAAAAGCAACCATGATGAAAGTATCAGACCCTATTATTTTTGGCCATGCAGTGAATGTTTATTTTAAAGAAGTCTTTAGTAAACATACGGTTATTTTCGAGCAGTTGGGTGTTGATACACGTAATGGCTTGGGTGATGTTTATGCAAAAATAACTGATTTACCTGATGAGCAACGTTTAGCGATTGAAGCAGATATTCAAGCTGCGTATGAATCACGCTCTGAATTAGCCATGGTGAATTCAGACAAAGGTATTACTAATTTACATGTGCCTAGTGATGTGATTGTGGATGCTTCTATGCCAGCAGCAATTCGTCATTCGGGGCAGATGTGGGCTAAGGATGGGCAGTTAGCCGATACTAAAGCTTTAATTCCTGACCGTTGTTATGCGGGTATTTTTCAAGCAACCATTGATTTTTGTAAGCAACATGGCGCTTTTGATGTCACGACAATGGGGAATGTTAGCAATGTCGGTTTAATGGCACAAAAAGCTGAAGAGTATGGCTCACATGATAAAACATTTGAAATTCCTGAGGCGGGGTGTGTCCGTGTTACTAATGAGGTAGGTGATATTTTATTGGAGCATGCGGTAGAAAAAGGGGACATTTGGCGTATGTGTCAGACGAAAGATTTACCTATTCAAGACTGGGTAAGACTAGCGGTAAATCGCGCTAAAACGACTGGGCTTCCTACAGTATTTTGGCTGGATGAGCAGCGCGCACATGATAGAAATCTAGTTGCTAAAGTCGAGTATTATTTACAAGACCATGATACGAATGGCTTAGACATTAAAATCATGTCACCTATTAATGCGATTAAGGAAACCTTATTACGTGTTAAAGCAGGGCAAGATACGATTTCGGTGACGGGTAATGTATTGCGTGATTATTTAACCGATTTGTTTCCTATTTTAGAGTTAGGAACGAGTGCAAAAATGTTATCGATTGTGCCATTATTAGCAGGTGGTGGCTTATTTGAAACAGGTGCAGGTGGCTCAGCTCCTAAGTTAGCCGCGCAGTTATTACATGAAAATCATTTAAGTTGGGATTCTTTGGGTGAGTTTTTAGCGTTGGCCGTTTCTTTAGAAGATTTAGCGGCAAAAACAGAGGAAACCTCAATTAAAGTATTGGCAGAAGCATTGGATAAAGCGAATAGCCAATATTTAAATAACAATAAATCGCCATCACATTTTGCGGGTGAAATGGATACGCGCGGTAGTCATTTTTATTTAGCGTTATATTGGGCTGAAGCGTTAGCTCAACAAGAGCAGGACTTAGCATTACAGTCAACTTTTGCACCGATTGCACAGCAGTTAAGTGATAATGAATCGAAAATTTTGGCAGAATTAAGAGCGGTACAAAGAAAAGAAGTAGATTTAGGTGGGTATTATCAACCTGATAATAAAATGGTCAATAAAATCATGCGTCCGAGTGATTGTTTTAACGCTATATTTTCTAGATTGACGGTTTAATCAAGTTTAACTGGAAGTATGGGCAATTAACCATGCTTCCAGTATGTTGCTTATAAATCTTTTACAACACCAACAACTGCCGAAGTGAGTATTTCTAATTCCTCATCAGAAATAATAAACGGGGGCATTAAGTAAATAAGCTTATTAAAAGGGCGTACCCAAACGCCCGCTTCGACAAATTTGGGCTGTAAGATTTTTATATCAAGCGCATCGTGTAATTCAATAACGCCGATTGCACCGAGTACACGCACTTCTTTTACGGGTGACAACTTTTTGCAGGGGCTTAAGCCTTTTAGTAATAACTGCTCTATGTTTTTGACTGTGTTTTGCCAAGGCGAATCTAAAAGTAATTTTAAACTGGCTAAAGCGGTTGCGCAGGCGAGTGGGTTGGCCATAAAAGTAGGCCCGTGCATAAAAATACCCGGCTCACCATCACGAATACTCAGTGCGATTTCTTCGGTTGCTAATGTTGCTGCTAAGGTCATGTAGCCGCCAGTAAGCGCTTTGCCTAAGCAAAGTATATCTGGGGAAATTTGTGCATATTCACAAGCGAATAACTTGCCCGTACGTCCAAACCCCGTCGCAATTTCATCTAAAATAAGCAAAACATCATACTCAGTGCATAGTTCGCGTACTTGACGTAAATAATCCGCTGAATAAAAACGCATGCCGCCCGCACCTTGGACGATAGGCTCTAAAATAACGGCGGCTATTTGCTGATGGTGCTGTACGAGTGTTTTTTTAAATTCAGCAATGTCTTCTTGTGTGCAGGGTTCGCCAAAAGGGCTGCGAGGAGCTTCAACAAAAAATTGTTGGCTAAGCGAATTGCTAAATAAGCTGTGCATACCGTTTTCTGGGTCGCTAACGGACATTGCTCCAAAGGTATCGCCATGATAGCCGTTGCGCACAGTGAGTAGCTGTTTTTTTGATGCTTTGTCTTTAGCATGCCAGTATTGAATCGCCATTTTCATCGCTACTTCAACGGCAACAGAGCCAGAGTCGGAAAAAAATACGGTTTGTAAGGGCTCGGGTGTTATTTTGACTAGTTGCGTGGCTAACTCTATCGCAGGTTGATGAGTGAGGCCACCAAACATAATATGCGACATATTTTGTAGTTGATTGGTAACGGCTTGATTTAATACTGGGTGATTATAGCCGTGAACAGCACTCCACCAAGAGGACATGCCATCAATAAGTTGTCGGCCATCGACTAGGGTAATCATTACCCCTTGTGCGGATTGAACGGGGTAAATAGGGTAATCAGCTTGGATTGCGCTATAAGGGTGCCAGATGTGTTTCTGGTCTTGGGTGATTAAAGTATCTAGTGATTGCACAGGCAAAAAAGGAAAGAGTAGGGTAAAGGGTGGTAAAGGAAATAACCACCCTTGAGGTAGAGCTATTTAGCCCATTTGTTTTTCGCGTTTTTCATCTAATGTTTTACAGTCAATACATAGAACGGCAGTTGGGCGCGCTTCTAAGCGACGAACACCAATTTCTATGCCACAGCCTTCACAGTAGCCATAGTCTTCAGTAGCAATCATTGTAAGAGATTCGGCAATTTTTTTAAGTAATTTCCGCTCTCTATCGCGAGTTCTGAGTTCTAAACTAAATTCCGATTCTTGTGATGCACGATCGTTGGGGTCTGGGTAATTTGCCGCATCTTCACGCATATGTCCCATAGTGCGATCAACTTCATGCATTAAATCAGCCTTCCAGTTATTTAGAATAGACCTAAAGTGTGCTTCTTGATCTGCATTCATAAACTCTTCGCCTTTTTTTTCTTCATAAGGCGTAAAATTGAAAGGGGTACTTTCAGGTGAGTTGTTATTGGCCATCCACTGACTCCTGATAATTTTAAAAACTGCGCATTTTTATCAAGATAACCTTAATAATGCAAGGAAAATAAAAATATGAATGATTTTTTACACCTTAAACGGAATTAAAAAATGCAAATTGCAAAAAGAATGCAAGCAATAACTCCCTTTTATGTCATGGAGTTATTACGCCGAGCGAAGCAGTTAGAACAAGAAGGGCGAGATATTATTCATATGGAAATTGGTGAGCCAACCTTGCCTACGCCGAAATTAATTACTCAAGCAGGTCTGGAGTATGTTGCGCAAGGGCAGGTTAAATATACCCCGGCGGCAGGTTTAACTGAATTAAGGCAAAAAATTGCTGATTTTTATCGGCAGCGTTATCAAGTGAGTGTGCCGGCTGAACGCATTTTTATTACTCCCGGTGCTTCGGGTGCATTTTTATTAGCATTAGGGGTTAGCATAAATGAAGGTGATGAGCTGCTATTGTCTGACCCTTGTTACCCCTGTAACCAAAACTTTATTCGATTATTTTCAGGGGAGGTTAAAAAAGTTCCCGTGTATGCAGAAACAGATTATCAGTTATCGGCACAATTAGTTGAGCAATACTGGGGCGATAAAACCTGTGCAGCCGTTGTTGCGTCACCGTCTAATCCAACGGGAACGATTATTAAACGGGCCGAATTACAGAAATTAATAACCACCATAGAAAGAAAAAAGGGGCTGTTATTTTCTGATGAAATTTATCATGGCTTGGTTTATGAAGAAGGCATCGCTAGTGCCTTAGAATTTAGTGACCAGGTTTTTGTTATTAATAGCTTTTCTAAGTTTTTTGGTATGACAGGTTGGCGCGCTGGTTGGTTAGTTGTACCTGAAGGTTTTATTGAAGCGACAGAAAAATTAGCACAAAATATTTTCATTTCTACCGCTAGTCATTCACAATATGCCGCGCTAGCCGCTTTTGAAGAGCAAACCTTACAAGAGCTGGAAGTTAGGCGACAAGGGTTTGCAGAAAAACGAGATTTTTTATATACAGAATTAATCCGTTTAGGCTTTAAAATCCCCGTTAAGCCGGCAGGTGCTTTTTATATTTATGCAGATTGCAGTGCTTTTAGTGAGGATAGTCAACAATTTGCAGAATTGTTATTGGAAGAGTTAGGTGTAGCAGTCACACCCGGAAAGGATTTTGGTGAAAATGAAAGCAGACAATATGTGCGCTTTGCATACACCACAAGTATTGAGCGGATTGCTGAGGCAATTCAACGATTAGATCAATTTTTAACTAAAAAATAAAATTATGGCAGTACAAGAAATATCAGCTATCTACTTGCAGCAGCAATTGGTAGATAGTGCAGGTGAATACTTTTTATTAGATGTGCGTGAGCCATTTGAATATGACATAGCGAAATTAGAAGCAAGTTTTTTAATCCCTATGAATCAAATTGCAGATCGTTTAGCGGAGTTACCCCAAGATAAAAAAATAGTGGTTATTTGTCATCATGGCGTGCGTAGTGGGCAGGTTGCCTATTTTTTAGACCAGCAAGGCATCGCTTGTTTTAATTTGACAGGAGGAATTGATGCTTGGGCGCGTTCTTGTGATGAGCAAATGGCGCTTTATTAGCGGCTAATTAATGTTTTATTCGCCTTGCCGGCTTCTTCTTTGACTAATTTAGGTACGAGGTAGCCAGAGAGTTGTTTTTGTAAGGCTTTGTGTAGAACAATGGCTTCACTTTCGGGGACGTTAAAATGAGCGGTACCGCTGGCTTTGTCTAGAAGGTGCAGGTAATAAGGCAAAATGCCACAAGAAAATAACCGTTCACTGAGGTTATTTAGCGCTAATTCATTGTTATTTATATTTTTTAATAACACGGTTTGGTTAAGTAAGGTGATGTTGCTTTGCTTTAATCGAAGACAGGCTTGTTTAACTGGCTCACTTAATTCATTTGCGTGATTGCAATGGGTCACAATGATAATAGGTAGTGGAGAATTTTGAAATAGATCAATGAGTGAGTCTGTGATGCGTGCAGGTAAAACAATTGGCAGGCGCGTATGAAAACGTAGACGTTTAATATGCGCAATTTTTGTGAATTGTTGGATTAAATGCTGGATACGCTGGTCACTGAGCAATAAAGGGTCCCCGCCACTTAATATGACTTCATTTATACTGGTATTGTTGTGCAGGTATTGCAGTGCATGTGCTTCATTTTTACTATTTAATTGAGCATCATTGTAGGGAAAGTTGCGTCTAAAACAAAAACGACAATTGATAGCGCAGCCACCTGTAGTAATAAATAAGACGCGATCATGATACTTGTGAATTAGGCAGTTATCTTTTAACGCAGATAGGTCGCCTACGGGGTCATCTAAATAATCTTGAGATGGCTCTAATTCCTCGGCAACAGGTAAAACTTGTAACAATAAGGGGTCATGGCGATTATTTTTCTCCATGCTTTTTGCGTAAGAGAGTGGCACGCGAAAGGAAAAGCTATTTTCAGCTTCAATAGCGCTTAAATGTGAATCTAACTCCAAATAATTAAGCAGGTCAGTGGGATTAGTAAAGGATTGGCTAAGTTCTTGCTGCCATAAAAGTGGTGTTGAATTCATAACTTAAATTGAAGTAGCGGGTGCAAACCGAGCCATGTAATGAAGGATAAATGTTTTGCTGTGGATACATCTATCTTGAGGCAGGCTATAATAGCAAAGTTTTTAATTAATAATGGCAATAGAGGGAAAAATGGCAAGTTATAGTACCAGTGAGTTTAAAGCGGGAATGAAGATAATAATGGATTCAGACCCTTGTGCCATTATTGAAAATGAGTTTGTAAAGCCGGGAAAAGGGCAAGCATTTAACCGCGTTAAAATTAGAAATTTAAAAAATGGGCGTGTTATTGAGCGTACTTTTAAATCAGGTGAATCAGTAGAAGCTGCTGATGTCATTGATTTAGATATGCAGTATTTATACAACGATGGTGAGTTTTTTCACTTTATGGACCCTGAAAGCTTTGAGCAATATCAAGCAAATGCATCAGCAGTAGAAGACTCTAAGCTTTGGTTGAAAGACCAAGATATGTGTATTATGACTTTATGGAATGATGTGCCAATTAGTGTAACGCCACCTAATTTTGTAGAATTAACAGTGACAGAAACAGATCCTGGTTTGAAGGGTGATACATCAGGCGGCGGCGGTAAGCCTGCAACAATGGAAACAGGTGTGGTTGTACGTGTTCCTTTGTTTGTACAGATTGGTGAGCTACTTAAAATTGATACACGCACCGGCGAATATGTTTCAAGAGCTAAAGCTTAGTGAGTGATGATTGGCGACCTAGTTGTAGTTTAGAAGCACTACAATTACGGGCTGCTGTGCTGCATGACATTCGTGCCTATTTTTATGTACAAAATGTTTTAGAAGTAGAAACGCCCATACTTTGTCGATCGATAGGAACGGACCCTTATTTAGACTTTTTTGCCACATCGATGGGGGATACTGCCTTATATTTGCAGACATCTCCTG
Organism: Methylococcaceae bacterium; assembly: GCA_030627265.1. GTDB lineage: Bacteria > Pseudomonadota > Gammaproteobacteria > Methylococcales > Methylomonadaceae > Methyloprofundus. The sequence continues at coordinate 31,776 of DAOUSK010000006.1, read as the reverse complement.
AATTTTCTATGAAGCGATTATTAGCCGCTGGATCAGGGGCTATTTATCAAATTACGAAATCCTTTAGGCAGGGGGAATCTGGGCGCTATCATAACCCTGAATTTACCATGCTAGAGTGGTACCGAGTTGGCTTTAACTTAGCTGATTTAATGGATGATGTAGAAAGATTATTAGTTCCTCTATTGAGAAAATCTAATTTTTTAGAGTCAGTGCAAAGGCTTTCATATGTGGATGTCTTTACGCAATATACAGGCCTAAACCCTTTAGAGTTCTCAGTGCTTGAATATCAGCAAGTAGCTGAAAATTTAGGTTTTGTTGATGCATCTACTTTATGCGGGAATGATCATGCTTTGTGGCTCGATTTTTTATTTAGCCAGTGCGTGCAAAAAAAAATAGCTAAAAATCATTTATGCTTGATTTATAATTACCCCGCTTGTTTACCCTCATTAGCGCGATTGAATAAAGATAATTGCTTGCTGGTAGAGCGTGTTGAAGTCTTTATTGATGGGGTAGAAATTGGCAATGGTTATTTTGAGTTAACCGATGCAGTAGAGCAAGAGGCGCGATTTGAGCAAGAGATTTTGCAAAGAGAAAGAAATAAGGCGCTCGCTGTCGAAAAGGATACGCGTTTCTTAGCGGCTTTAAAAAGTGGACTTGCTGATTGTTCGGGTATTGCCATTGGAGTGGATCGTTTGCTTATGATTTTGGGGAAAAAAGAAAAGATTGATGAGGTATTAACCTTTCCCATAGTTAATGCATAATATTTTTAATAAACTTAAGCGCAGTTTAACTCGCATAGATTTACTTAAATTCAGAGCGATAGTCTCTGGGTTTTTAATTTTGAACTTATATGAAATTTAAATTTTTTATCTCCCTTTTATCACTAGTATTTTTATTCTCACCTGTCACTTATGGAGAGGAGCGAGCGTTTGTCGTACAGGATATTAAGGTTGTTGGCTTGCAGCGAATCTCTGTTGGTACGGTATTTAATTATCTACCTGTCAACGTAGGGGATACCTTACAGCAGAAGAATGTAGGCCCTGCCATTAGAGCGTTATTTAAAACAGGTTTTTTTAAAAATATTAGCTTGCAGCGTGAAGGTAGTACGTTGTTGATTGTTGTGAAAGAGCGGCCTTCAATTGCTGAAGTTGAGATAGAGGGAAATGAAGACTTAAGTACGGAAGATTTGACCAAGGCTCTAAAGGGGATTGGTTTATCAGAAGGTGGTGTGTTTAATCGACAAGTTTTAGATAAGGTTGAGCAAGAGTTGCGTCGACAATATTTTAGCAATGGTAAATATGGCTTAAAAATTAATACCGAAATTATCGATTTAGAAAGAAATCGGGTTAAAGTCAGTATTAATATTTCTGAAGGAGCGGCTGCGAAAATAAAATCAGTCAACATTATTGGTAGCTCTGTTTTTCCTGAAGATGATTTGCTGGGTGAGTTTGAATTAAACGTGACATCCCTATTTTCTTTTTATACAAAAGATGATCAATATTCTAAGCAAAAATTAACCGCAGATTTAGAGCGTTTACGCTCGTATTACCTTGATCGTGGGTATATTAAATTTTTAATTAAATCGACTCAGGTGTCAATTACACCGGATAAAAAAAGTATTTACCTCACCATTAATGTTGAAGAAGGTGAGATGTTTACTTTAGCAAAAGTGAAATTAAGTGGTCAATTGGTTGTACCGCCAGAAGAGCTTATTGAATTGTTGGAGGTAGGGCCAGGTGAAACCTTTTCGCGTAAAAGTGCAACGCGTACATCTAAAGCAATCTCAGATCGTTTAGGTGAAGAAGGGTATGCTTTTGCGAATGTGAATATGGTTCCTGATATTCATAATGATAATAAAACAGTGGATATTACCTTTTTTGTTGACCCTGCGAGCCGCGTTTATGTCAGGCGAATTCAGTTACAAGGTAATACCGGAACACGAGATCAGGTTTTACGAAGAGAAATGCGTCAGATGGAAAATGCTTGGGCTTCTTCAGCACGAATTGAACGTTCTAAAGCGCGCTTAAGTCGCTTAGGTTATTTTGAGAATATAGGCATAGAAACCCCTACAGTTCCAGGGACACGAGACCAAATGGACTTGGTGTATTCGGTATCAGAAAAATCATCAGGTAATTTATCGGCTGGACTTGGGTATTCCCAGACACAAGGGATTATCTACAATGCTAGTGTGACGCAAGATAATATGTTCGGCTCAGGTAAGAGAGTGAGTTTGAGCTTTAATAAAAGTGATGTTTCGACGATGTATAGTATTGGATTTACCAATCCTTATTTTACAAGAGATGGAGTGAGCTTAGGTTATCATGCGCTATATAGAGAAACGGATGCAATTGAAGCTAACTTATCCAATTATTTAACAGATGTGATTAGCGGTGGTTTTAATCTCGGTTTTCCGATCAATGAAAATCAGCGTTTTAGCTTAGGATTTGATGTTAAGCACACAACAATCAAAGCAGGTGAGTTTTCACCGCCTGAGTTGAAAGATTGGATGGATGCAAATGGAGAGGCATTTTTAACCTTACCTATTTCTATTGGTTGGGTAAGGGATACTTTGGATAAACCTATTTTCTCTACAGAAGGGAGTCAGCAGCGTATCTCTGCTTCTGTGGCAATACCAGGAAGTGATATTCAATACTATAAAGTTAGTATAAAGGATCGACATTTTTTCCCTGTCGCGAAAGATTTAACATTGAAAATAATGGCTTCTGCTGCTTATGGAGATGGTTATGCAGGCACAGAGGGTTTACCTTTCTTTGAGAATTATTTTGGTGGCGGTGTCAATTCAGTGCGGGGTTTTCGTGATAATACCCTAGGGCCAAAAGATAACTGTAACGGGGTTGGTTTTCCAAATTGTCCTGGCAGTGTGGTTGGTAGTGAGCCTCGTCCATACGGGGGGAATATTAAGATTTTAGGTAATACGGAATTATTATTTCCTATCCCTTTTATGAGTGATGTAGAGTCGGTTCGTTTAAGTGTGTTTTTTGATATAGGAACGATTCAAGGTGCTTATCGTGATGTAAATGGTAATCGCGTTGAGCCAAAATTTAGTGTTTCTGAATTTAAATATTCAACGGGCTTAGCAGCGCAGTGGATGTCTCCTTTTGGGGCTTTACAAATTAGTTATGGTTACCCCATTAATGCAGATATTGATGATGAAACTCAGGAGTTTCAATTTAGCTTTGGTTCGCAATTTTAGTGATTGGAATGAATAACAAATAAAATGCATGCATGTGTTGGGGTTGATTGCAGTATAATAGATCAATTAAAGCAATGTTTATGTATAGATAAAAAATTAAGAGACGAGGAAGAATAAATGCTTAAAAAAATAACATTTTTACTAGGACTGTTAATGTTGAGTCAAGCGGCATTAGCAGAAGTGAAAATTGGTGTTGTTAACATACCACTATTAATGGCTACTTCACCACAGGCAGCGGCAGCCAAAAAACGGATGGAAAAAGAATTTGCTCCTAAAGAAAAGCAATTAATTGCTTTAGGGAAATCAATCAGAAAGTTAGAAGAAAAATTATCTAGAGATGGCTTGACGATGTCAGAGAAGGAAAAGCGCAATCTAGAGCATGATATTATTTCAAAACGTCGTGAAGCTCAGCGTGGGCAACAAGAGTTTAAAGAAGATTTAGGTATTCGTCGAAACGAAGAACTCGGCAAAATGCAGAATAGAATAAGAGAAGCGGTTAAAGCACTGGCAATAGAAGGTAAGTATGATTTATTACTCACTGAAGGTGTTATTCATGCCAGTGAAAATGTTGATGTAACGAGTAAGGTGCAAGCAAAATTAGCACTTATTCCTTAGGAATAAACATTCAATAATACTGGAGTCTGGTTTATTCCTGCTTGCGCAGGAATGATTTTTTTGACTTCGAGCTTGTGTTAGAAAGCCAGTTACGTAAGTTTCTCTGTTTTTTAATAAGCCCGTGAAGCTAAAATTCTGCGTCATACTTTCGAGGGTATTAAACTCTCGTTTCTTAGCTCGGTTCTTTAGCTGCAAACCGAACAAATTAATAAATTTAAAATAAAAGGTTGTTACATTGGAAACATTACTTGATATAAAAGCAATTCAGGACTTCTTGCCGCATCGTTACCCATTTTTGTTATTAGATAAAGTAGTTGAGTGTGAACCTGGCGTTAGATTATTAGCTGTAAAAAATGTGACTTATAATGAACCTATTTTTCAGGGACATTTTCCACACATGGCAATTTTTCCTGGTGTCTTGATTTTAGAGGCATTAGCGCAAGCAACAGGAATATTGGCTTCTGAAACTTCGCCTGATGAACTAGGGCATGGAATGACCTATTTTTTAACGGGTATTGATAAAGCTAAATTTAAACGACCTGTTGTTCCTGGAGATCAAATGATGCTTGAAGCCGTGTTTGAAAGAAGTCGACGTAATATTTGGTCGTTCAACTGTACGGCAACGGTAGATGGTCATTTTGTCGCAAGTGCAAACATACGTTGTGCAGCGGTTGGAGATAAGATTGATTGATCCTCAAGCCATTATCGATGTTAATGCTGAAATAGCAGATGATGTTGATATTGGGCCTTTTTCAGTGATTGGAGCTGATGTTAGGATAGACTCAGGAACGGTTATTGGACCGCATGTGGTCATGAAAGGGCCGGTTAGCATTGGTAAAGACAATCATATCTACCAATTCTCCTCGATAGGTGAAGACCCGCAAGATAAAAAATATGCGGATGAAGAAACGCAATTAGTGATTGGCGATAGAAATGTGATTCGTGAATTTTCTTCAATGCATAGAGGAACTTTACAAGATAAAGGCATTACTAAAATAGGCAGTGATAATTTGTTTATGGCTTATACGCATGTTGCACATGATTGTGTTATAGGTAACAACGTTATTATGGCAAATGGTGCTTCTTTAGCGGGACATGTACATCTTTGTGATAACGCTATTTTGGGGGGCTTTACTCTGGTTCATCAATTTACCCAAATTGGCACCTTTAGTTTTGCTGCGATGGGTAGTGCAATTACGCAAGATGTGCCACCTTATGTCATGGTCGGAGGTCGACCAACAGGACCTCATGGAATCAACTCAGTGGGCATGGAGCGCGCGGGAAGTACGCAAGAAGCGACACGGTTAGTACGTAAAGCTTATAAAATTCTGTATAAAAATAATTTACGCTTAGAAGATGCCATCGAAGAAATGGAAGATTTTGCCGGCGATTGCGATGAAATTTCAAAAATGGTTAATTTCTTGCGTAATGTAACACGAGGAATTTTAAGATAAGCACATTAAATTTAACGATTGAAACTCACATCATCGCAGGGGTTGATGAAGTGGGAAGAGGATGCTTAGTTGGTCCTGTTGTTGCCGCTGCTGTTATTTTAGATGCAGAGAATCCTATTGTTGGCTTAACAGACTCTAAAAAACTGAGTGAAAAGAAAAGAGAATTTTTAGCCAAAGAAATAAAAAATAAAGCCAAAGCATGGGCTATCGCCAGAGCTGAGCCGAGTGAGATAGATTCAATTAATATTTTACAAGCTTCTTTATTGGCAATGAAGCGAGCAGTAGAATCTTTAAGTGTGCAGGCAACATGGCTAAAGGTCGATGGGAATCAATACCCAAAGATATCTTGTCCAGGTGAGACTATCATCCAAGGCGATTTGCTCGTTGCTGAAATTTCTGCCGCATCAATCTTGGCAAAGGTTTATCGAGACCAAGAGATGTTGACTTTAGATATTTTGTATCCAGGGTATGAATTTTCTAAGCATAAGGGTTACCCCACTAAATTACATAAAGAAAAAATACAGGCTTTAGGCGTTACTGAGTTTCATAGACGTTCTTTTGCACCCGTTAAGGCTGTATTAGCGAATATTTGATAGGGTTATTGCCATTCAGTTGAGCAAGCAAGATAGGAAGACGCTTTGTTCGTAGGGTAGGTAGAACGTTTTTTGCGAAACCCATCATTTTACGATATTGATAGGTTTCACTACATGTTTGCGAGAGAAATGAATGGGATGAGTGCTTAACTCACAAAACACATTTTTTCTGCATAAGCATCCGCTTCTTTTAAGCGTTTACGCAGTGTTTTAGCATGTTGAGGGTCGCGAAAGGCTGCACCATTTTCTCCAGGGGTGCTGCGTAGCATACTAAAGGTTGTTGCGGCTTCAAATTCTGCGAAACTCAGTTTTTCTGCTATTTTGTCAATTTTACAAGTACAGGCATATTGAGAAACATAATCATTTTTCCCACCGTGTTTTGCGATACAGTTGAAGACGAACTCAACACGATCACGAGTTGGATAATCATTGATTTTAACCAGTGTTTCAGATTCTACTTTTTCTGGTGTAGAGGAGCAACCAGTGCTTAATAAGCTAGCTAAAATGATGGCGCTTAATGAAAATATTGTTGTCTTCATAGGGTTCTTTGAGATTAAGGTAAAAAGCGTATGTTAGCACTGTTTATTAGTTTGAATTTAGTAACTTAAAATTTATTATCACGGTATTGGGGTTTATGGATATTTTTCAAGCAATTGCTTTAGCAATTTTACAAGGCTTAACTGAGTTTTTACCTATTTCAAGTTCAGCACATCTGATTTTATTACCTGCTCTTGTCGGGTGGGAAGATCAAGGTTTAGCTTTTGATGTGGCTGTGCATGTGGGAACTTTAGCTGCCGTTATTGTTTTTTATCGTAAAATATTAGTTAAAATTATTAAAGCCTGGGCTGGCTCATTAGTAGGAAAGGGTTTTAATGAAGATGCAAAGCTCGCTTGGTATGTTGGTTTCGGAACAATTCCTGTTGGTTTAGTGGGCATTAGCTTAACCGACGAAATGCAAGAAGCCTTGCGTAACCCTTTAATTATTGCTGCCGCAACAGTCGTATTTGCATTACTGTTATGGTGGGCAGAAAAGCGAGCGAAAGAAGAGCGCAAGAAAGTAACTCTTATTGATGCGCTGCTCGTTGGCTTGTTTCAGGCGATTGCTTTAATTCCAGGTGCTTCACGCTCAGGTATTACCATTACAGCAGGTTTATTATTAGGGCTGAAGCGCGAACACGCAGCTATGTTTTCTTTTTTATTATCTATTCCTGTGATTGCTTTGGCCGGTGGCTTGAAAACAATAGAGTTGTATCAATCTGACATTGTGGTTGTGTGGGACTTTATGCTGATAGGAATTTTAGTCTCCGCTATAGTCGCTTATTTGAGTATTGCTTGGTTTTTAAAATTATTAAATAAAATTGGCATGTTTCCTTTTGTTATTTATCGATTAATACTCGGAGTTGTCTTGATTGGCGTATTTGTTGGATAAGCGTAAAAGTACAAAAACGGCACCTGCACCGCCATCTTTTTGAGAGGTAGAGCAAAAAGCTTGTACTTCCTGGTGCTGTCTTAGCCAAAGGTTCATATCATTTTTTAGCACGGGTAGATTATTTTCAGAGCGGTAGCCTTTGCCATGAATAATACGCACACAACGGCAGCCATCTTGTTCACAGAAATGTAAAAACTTGATGAGTTCATGTTTTGCCTGTTGACTGGTTAATCCATGTAAATCCAACTCTGCATCTAAGCCATAATAGCCTTTACGCATCTTTTTAAGTACATTTTTTTGTAAGCCATCTGCGGTGTAACTAAGTTGGTCTTCGGCTTGTACCGTGTGTACTTGGTCGGTTTGCGAGAGTGTTAATTTATCACTGATTAAAGCCTCTTTTGGCTTGGGGTAGGGTTTAGGTTTGGGTGGCATAGAGTGATATTTATCAGATTTTATAGGTTTTACTTTCCCCATACTTTCCATGAATAAATTTATTTCATCTTTTTTAGTCAATTTATATTTCACATTAGCAGCTTTATTAAAGATTGATGCTAATATATCCGATTTTTAGAATTTAATAAAAATAATGCATATTCTATTAAGTAATGATGACGGCTATTCCGCAGAAGGGTTAGTCGCGCTCGCAAAAGGTTTAGGGGAAATGGCAGAAGTTTCTGTTATTGCACCGGATAAAAACCGCAGTGCAGCAAGTAACTCGCTCACGCTAGAAATGCCACTGCGCGCAGAAACCCTAGCGAATGGTTTTGTTAAAGTGGATGGAACACCCACGGATTGCGTACATTTAGCGATTACAGGGTTGTTAGATAAAGAGCCTGATATGGTCTTTGCAGGGATTAATCATGGCGCTAATTTAGGTGATGATGTTTTATATTCTGGTACTGTTGCAGCCGCGACAGAAGGGCGTTTTTTAGGCCTGCCAGCCATAGCGATATCAATGGCAAGTAGTAACCCGCAATACATCTCAACAGGCGTTAAAGTCGCGCAAACTATTTTACAAAGATTATTAGATAAACCTTTAGCTAAAGATATGTTATTAAATATCAATGTACCTGATTTGCCTTGGGATGAGCTTAAAGGCTTTAAAACAGTACGCCTAGGGCAGAGGCATAAAGCTGAGCCCGTTATAAAAAGTAAAGACCCAAGGGGAAGACGGATTTACTGGGTCGGCCCACCAGGAAAAGAGCAAGATGCGGGTGAAGGGACAGATTTTCATGCTATTAGCGAAGGCTTTGTTTCTATTACCCCCTTGCAATTAGATTTGACGCGCTATGATGCTATGGAGCTACTGAAGGAGTGGATGCCTTAATGACAGTTTTGCACACGGAAGGCATCGGTATGACCTCAAGGCGAACGCGTGAGCGAATGATTCGTCGATTAATGGAGCAAGGCATCAAAAATTCAGATGTTTTAGATGCTGTACGGAATGTGCCGCGACATTTATTTGTTGATGATGCTTTAGCCAGTCGCTCTTATGAAGACACATCGCTACCTATTGGCTATGGGCAAACAATGTCTCAGCCTTATATTGTTGCCAAAATGACAGAACTTTTAATGCTGGAGAAGCCTTTAAAAAAAGTGTTAGAAATTGGCACGGGTTGTGGCTATCAAACAGCCGTTTTAGCACAATTAGCCGAGCATGTTTATTCAGTAGAAAGAATTGAACCCTTATATCAGCAGGCGAAAAGCCTCTTAACGGATTTGCATATTAACAATGTTAGTTATTTGCATGCTGATGGTCATGGTGGCTGGCCAGAAAAAGGCTTATACGATGGCATTTTAGTGGCAGCAGCACCGGCTGAAATGCCTGAAACATTGCTGAACCAAATGACCGTAGGTGGTGTCATGTTAATTCCTATTGGTGGTAAGCGTAATGAGCAAAATGAGCAAATTTTAAAGCGTGTCACACGAACAGTCTCTGGTTACGATATAGAAAATTTAGAAACTGTCAGTTTTGTACCGTTTTTAACGGGTGTTAATTAATTCATCAATGATAAAAATATTTTATGTTTAAAAAACTTTACGATAAGGCTATTTCTTGGTCTAAGCATAGACATGCTGAAAAGTATTTAGCAATTTTAAGTTTTGCAGAATCTTCTTTTTTCCCTATCCCGCCTGACGTTATGTTAGCTCCTATGGTTTTGGCGGAGCAGAAAAAAGCATGGCGATTAGCATTCATTACCACCATTGCTTCTGTATTGGGTGGAATGCTGGGGTATGCCATTGGTTTTTTTGCTTTTGATATGATCCAGCCATGGCTTGAGGGATCGCATTATTGGGAGAAATATCAATTAGCGGAACAGTGGTTTGTTAGTTGGGGTTTTTGGGCTATTTTTATCGCAGGCTTTTCACCCATACCCTACAAAGTCTTTACTATTGCTGCTGGTGCATTATCAATGATGTTCTTGCCTTTCGTATTAGCATCATTAGTCGGTAGAGGCTTACGGTTTTTTCTAGTTGCTGGTTTGCTGTATTGGGGCGGCGATAAATTTGAAGCCAAACTGCGCCATTATATGGATGTTATTGGTTGGTCAGTTGTTGTTCTACTGGTTATTGCTTTTACTGTTTATAAGCTGGTTTATGTTGCAGCAGTTTAGTTATGTCAGCTTCAGAATTTAGTTTAATCAAAGAGTTTTTTACCCGACCCGCTCAAAATAGGCGGACAGCACTATCCGTCGGTGATGACTGTGCTTTACTTTCAGTACCGGTAGGGCATGAATTAGCGATTACCACCGATACTATGGTTGAGAATGTTCATTTTTTCCCAGATGTCAGCCCTGAAGATTTAGGGCATAAATTATTAGCCGTTAATTTGAGTGATTTAGCGAGTATGGGTGCTATGCCTATTGCGGTTACTTTAGCTTTAACATTGCCGGATATTAACGAACCATGGCTACAGAAATTTTCGACAGGTTTATTTGCACTCGCTGATAAGTATCAAATTGATTTAATCGGTGGAGATACCACAGCAGGGCCTTTAACATTGACCATTCAAGCAATGGGGCTGGTTAAATCAGGGCAAGCACTTAAACGCTCTGATGCCAAAGTGGGCGATTTGATTTATGTGACCGGCACGTTAGGTGATGCAGGGCTAGGCTTAAAAGTAAAACAAGGGTATCAAATTGAAAATTCAGAATCTGTTTTAAAACAATTCAACCAACCGATGCCTAAAGTAGATGAAGGCCTACAGCTACAAAATGTTGCTAATGCTTGTGTTGATATTTCAGATGGCTTGGCGGCAGATTTAGGGCATATATTAACAATGAGTGCTGTGGGTGCTGTATTGAATTATGAACAACTCCCTTTATCTAAAGACGTTAAGCAATACATTAAACAAACCAAGCATTGGGAAATGCCTTTAGTCGCTGGCGAAGACTATGAGTTATGCTTTACTGTATCACCAGAAAAAGTTCCTGAGCTTGATATTTCGTGCACCTGCATTGGTGTTATCGAGGCAGAATTGGGCTTGCATTTAAATAAACGAGGGGCAATAACAGATTTTAAAACACAGGGCTTTGATCACTTTAAGGAAATATGAAAATGAGAAAAATAGGTAAAAATCAATTAACTGCGCGTGAAATTTTATTAGATCCTATTTTATGCTTAGCATTTGGCTTTGGTTCGGGTTTGGCTAAAAAAGCACCCGGTACTTGTGGTACCTTAATCGCAGTGCCTATTTATTTAGCATTAGTACAAGCAGATTCAATGGTTTACTCAGTGATGACCATTGTTTGCTCAATTGTTGGCATTTGGATTTGTGGCATAGCCGCTGACAAATTAGGTGAGCATGATTTTGGTGGCATCGTTTGGGATGAAATTGCAGGTTATTTAATCACTATGTGGTTTGTTGCATTTTCTTGGCAAAATGTAGTGATAGGTTTTATCTTATTTAGAGTGTTCGATATTGTTAAACCTTGGCCAATAAGATGGATAGATAAAAAAATATCAGGCGGCTTTGGGATTATGTTTGATGATGTAATTGCTGGTTTATTTGCAGGCGGGATTTTACTGGCTATCAATAGTGTGTTTTTAGTCGTATAGAGACAATTATAAGTGGGTCTTTTGAATAAGTGGGTAACAATCCCAATAAATAAACACTTAAACCCTAGAGCATGATTATTTTAAGGTTTCCCGTAGGATGGGTAGAGCGTTTTTTGCGAAACCCATCATCATTATACGTAGAGTTGATGGTGGGTTTCACTACGCACCTAAAAAGCAGGTGCGTAGTTCTATCCATCCTACGAAAAAGTGAAATAAATTGGTATTACAAAGGCTTATAACCATCATTACTTATTAGAATTGGTATAATACAGAACAGATGCCCTTTAGGTTACTATCTCGAGTTGGGCGACACAAGCAAATTATGAGCTGCTATTTTAGAAGTAGGGTACACAGCATGTATACATTAAATAAAGACGTTTGCACATGATAGTTTGGGTATTACAGTTTTGCTTTGCTTTGTTGCTAGCAAACGCTGGTGAGTGGGCGATGCACCGGTATTTATTGCATGGTCTAGGAAAGCATCGAGAGAGTATTTGGGCGTACCATTTATATGAACATCATTTAATTTCTAAAAAGCTTGATATGCTAGACCCTGGCTATCAAAAATGGCCAAAATTCTGGAATAGCCAAGCAAAAGAGCTGTTCGTTTTAATAGCTATTCTTCTTTTTAATGCCCCTTTTTTTCTCTGGGCAAATGGCTATGCGTGGGGAATGAGTGGTGCTGTTATTGGCTATTATTTATTACACCGAAAAGCGCATAAGGATATTAGTTGGGCAAAAAAATATTTACCGTGGCATTATCGACACCACATAGGAAACTCTAATACTAACTGGTGTGTTAGTTACCCATTATTTGATTATTTAATGCGGACATATAGTAAATAGTTGTCAGGTTTAATATCGTAAAGAAGTGTTTTAATTACTACTAGGGAGTGCGGCCTAAAATAGGTGCATGCAGGACTTTTAATGTATGGAGTTTGCTTTAGTTCCGGTTGTATTTTTGTTTTTTAGAATTCAAGACGAATAAGAATAAAAAAGGGCAAGAAACCGAGAGTTTTCTTGCCCTTTTTGTTTAACGTAAAGAAACAGTTTCTGTACGTCCTTTCAATGCAAAGTCTAATTTACCTTCACAAGCGAGCCAGCCTAACGCGCGTTGCAGTTCATTTTTACTCAAACCCGTTTCAGATGTGATTTTATTGGGACTTGAAGGGCCATTTTCATTTAGAACTTTCCAGATTAGTCCTGCAGATGTTCCTATGGAATTACTCATTTATATACCTCGTTAAAAATAAAATTAAAAGATTAAGCTTGTGAATGATCAGTGTAAAAAATGAGGCCAATTTTTTTAGAGGAACCTCGGGGCTTTGCTTGTTATATTATTCGTTTGCTTCATAGTTAGACATTATAATGTGTTATGTCATTTAAATGTTTTTCCTATTAACGCTGCCTTTTACGGTCACTGTAAATAATCAGTATGGGACTGTTGTCACAGGTTCAACTTATGACTAGGGATAAGGTATATTTGATAGTATCTTGGCTAGTACTCAGTGTTAGGGTTAAAAACTGTTTAAAAAAGAATGGTATTTAAAGGGCAGTATAATGTTTAATTTATATCTGTCCTAATTATTTATACAATAATTAAGACCTGTTTTTCATTTTTTCCAAAACCCCGCGCTACGCATAGCCAAGCTAGTAGAGTGTGCAAAAAAAACACCATTAATTATTAAAAACTACTCTGCCGAAGCTAGCATCACTTCAACATATTTATCTTTGCTAATTAATTTCCAGGCGTCTTCATAGCTAATCAAATCTTCGTGGTGTGCACGCCAGTGGGTATCGATACCATCCCAACCATGCGTAGAAAACACATGACCACATTCGGGGCAAACCTTAAGAGTTAAGGCATTCCAAGTGGCAATAGACACGGATTTTTGGTCTAGGCAATGGACTCGGGTCTTATCCATATGCTGATAATAACTGCTCACATGGATACAAACACAAACCCAAAATCCACCGCCTTCTTGTTCTGTTGCGGGATAAACTTCTACTTTAGTTTTCATCTTATGCTCCGTAATTTTTTAATCATGGCATAACTTAAATTAGCAGACTAAAGTCCGCTCTACAGTAAGAAAATATTTAAATACTCAAGCTGATTATAAAACAAGTTCAGGCAGAACTTAAATTTTGTTTAAACGTTTAGGAACGAAAATTCAATAATACCCGAGTCTGACCTGTCACAGCCTCACTGCGAAGCTAAAATACTGCGCCAACCTTTCGGGCATTATTAACCCCTCGTTCCCTGCGCGGGGGGGGGCTTAGAAGCTGATAGTCAGTCGTTTAAATATCAAAGCTCCATTACTCCATCCATTTCAACTTCTACCCCTTTAGGTAACGCAGCGACACCAACAGCGGCACGAGCTGGGTAAGGTTGAGTAAAGTATTCACCCATAATTTCATTGACGATAGGGAAGTGGGAAAGATCAGTTAAAAATACATTTAATTTAACGATATTGTGTAAATCACCACCAGCGGCTTGAGTAACCGCTTTTAGGTTATCAAAAACACGGCGAATATTAACGCTAATATCGCCTTCAACGAGTGTCATTGTTTCAGGAATTAAGGGGATTTGTCCTGATAAATAAACAGTGCTACCCACTTTAACAGCTTGAGAGTAAGTGCCGATAGCTTGAGGTGCTAAATCTGTATGAATAATTTGTTTTTCCATGAGTGTTAACCTTTAATTCGAGTGATTTTTAAAGTGATGGGTAATTTTTTAAGCTCGCGCATTATGGTCGCTAAATGTACGCGATGTTTAACCGAAAAAGTAATATGGTCAATTGAAATGCGAGCATCTTGGTCGGAAATAGTAATATGCTCTATATTTGAATCTAAATTAGAAATGGTAGATGCAATCACTGCTAGAGTTCCTGGCTGATTAAGTATCTCCAGACGGATAGCTGTTGGGTATTCGCCCTCTAGGTCATTTCCCCATTCAACTTCTAACCAGTCTGACGAATTTTTACGTTCATCAGCGCTATTATGGCACTCTGGTCGATGAATGCTAATTCCTTTACCAGGATGAAAATAACCGACAATAGGATCACCGGGGATAGGGTGACAGCATTTAGCTAAACTAATAATGATGCCTTCAGTCCCTTTGATAATAAGCGGTGTTTTTACATGATTTTCATTCGTATCTAGTTTAATTGCAGCACTAATATCATCTTGGTTGAGCTGTTTGGCGATTAAAAAAGGCATTTTATTGCCAAGGCCAATTTCTTCATATAATGCATCAACACTTGCAAGGTTTAAGGCATCAAGTAATTGCTTAAATAAATCCTCACTAATATCTTTTAAGTGCAATTTCATGAAAAGTAACTCTTTATTTAATAAGCTACGTCCTAAATTGATTGCTTCTTGTTGTTTAAAGTTTTTTAGATAAGAGCGTATACCTGCGCGGGCTTTTGTAGTGATAGCATAATTTAACCAAACAGGGTTAGGTTTAGCCCAGTCTGCAGTGGTTACTTCTACGGTAACGCCATTGTCCAGTCTAGTTTGTAAGGAGACAAATTGTTTATCCACTTTTCCAGAAATACAAGAATTACCAATATCTGTATGTACTGCATAGGCAAAATCAATAATGCTAGCATTGCGAGGTAAGGCAATAATTTTCCCTAAAGGGGTAAAAACAAAAACTTCTTGTGGGAATAAATCAACTTTTAAGTTATCAATAAACTCTAGTGAATTACCCGATGTTTTTTGTAGCTCTAATAAATCACGAATCCATTCTGTGGCATGATTTTTAGGCGTTGCGTGTTCTTCGTCATCTGTTTTATATAACCAATGTGCCGCGATGCCTGACTCAGATAAGCGGTGCATTTTATGAGTACGAATTTGGATTTCAATGGGGACGCCATAAGGGCCAATTAAAACGGTATGTAAAGATTGATAACCATTCGCTTTTGGAATAGCAATGTAATCTTTAAATTTTCCAGGTACAGGTTTATACAGATTATGTACAACGCCTAAAATGCGGTAGCAAGAGTTAACATCTTCACAATAAATACGAAAAGCATAAACATCAAAAATATCCGAAAAGGGGAGTTTTTTGTTACGCATTTTTTTATAGATACTATAAAGAAATTTTTCTCGTCCTTTTACATTACTGGCAATTTCCATTTGGTCTAGACGATTTTCTAGAGAGCTAGTAATGATTTCTATGATTTCCTTGCGGTGTCCACGTGCTTTTTTGATGTGCGCCAATAAAATATCATGACGTCTAGGGTACATGGCTTTAAAACTGAGAGTTTCAAGTTGGTGACGTATGCTATTCATACCTAAGCGATTAGCAA
This sequence comes from Methylococcaceae bacterium, assembly GCA_030627265.1. Taxonomy (GTDB): domain Bacteria; phylum Pseudomonadota; class Gammaproteobacteria; order Methylococcales; family Methylomonadaceae; genus Methyloprofundus. Next base: position 16,099 of record DAOUSK010000006.1, on the reverse strand, counting down.
TCGGTGTGTAAATTTCTAAAGTTTCTTTAGCAATACGGTATTTCTTTTCGGGGCGCATGACACCTAAAGTTTGCATATTGTGTAAGCGGTCGGCAAGCTTGACCATAATAACACGCAGATCTTTAGCCATCGCTAAACACATTTTGCGGATATTTTCTGCTTGTGCTTCAGCTTTAGTTTTACAATTTAATTGGGTTAATTTAGTCACGCCATCAACTAATAACGCAACATCATCCCCAAATAGGGAGCTGATTTCTTCCAGTGTAGCATCGGTATCTTCAACAACATCATGCAGAATTGCCGCCATAATACCGTGTACATCCATCCGCATTTCAGCCAAGATAATGGCGACTGAAAGTGGGTGGCAAATATAAGCTTCACCAGACTTTCTAAATTGTCCTAAATGGTATTGCTCGCCAAATTGATAGGCATGTAAAACCTCATCAAGGTCACTTTGTGTTAGGTAGTTTTGTAGCAGCGACTGTAGTTGATGGAGCAGCTGGTGCTCAGGCGCATTGATAAGATCTGTTTTTGCCTGAGCATTCATTAGATTAGACGCTTAGTTGAAGGGTGTAATGGAAGGTGCTTCAATCTCAGGTTCTGCTACTTGATGTAATAAATCAATATTATCTTTTGTGACATGGCCTTCAGCAATTTCACGTAAAGCGACAACGGTTGATTTATCTTTTTTACGAATAACAAATTCTTCTGCGCCTGCTTCTAGTTGGCGCGCTCTTTTAGACGCTAGTAAAACAAGTTCAAAGCGATTTTCTACGCTATCTAAACAATCTTCAATGGTAACACGAGCCATTTGTATGCCTTTTTGGTAAATAAAATTTGGATGACTATTATATACAGTTACGCTGTAATAGTCTTGATTTTTAAGGATAAAAATAAGCATGAAAAATTAGCTTGCATGAGTTTTTCACGCTTATTTCTTATTTGTTATTTTGCTTCCAGTGCGGTAATGGCAGGAAGTTCTTTACCTTCTAAAAATTCTAAAAATGCACCGCCCCCTGTTGAGGTATAAGAAATATCGTTTTTAATGCCGTATTTATCGATAGCGGCTAGCGTATCACCACCACCAGCAATGGAAAATGCATCACTATTTGCAATAGCGATTGCCAATGACTTTGTTCCTTCAGAAAATTGCTCAATCTCAAAAACACCGACAGGACCATTCCAAACAATTGTTTTTGCGGATTTTAAAATGGCGGCATATTGGGCGGTTGTTTCAGGTCCTATATCCAGTACCATATCGTCGTCAGCAATCTCGTTGACTTTTTTAATCGTTGCTGTCGCGCTATCGGAAAACTCTTTTGCGCAGACGACATCAACAGGGATAGGGATGGCAGAATTGTTTGCTTTAGCTGTGGCTATTAGTGCTTTAGCATCATCAATTAAGTCAGCTTCATATAAAGATTTACCGACTGAATACCCCGCGGCGGCAATAAAAGTATTGGCAATACCACCACCGACAATGAGCTGATCAACTTTAGTTGATAATGTTTTTAAGACCGTTAATTTGCTGGAAACTTTAGAGCCGCCAACAATAGCAACAACTGGCTTTTCTGGTTGATTAAGTGACTTCCCTAAGGCATCTAGTTCAGCTGATAATAAAGGGCCTGCACAGGCAACTTTTGCATGCTCGATGACGCTGTGTGTGGAGGCTTGTGCTCTATGTGCAGTACCGAAAGCGTCCATAACAAAGATGTCGCATAAAGCAGCCATTTTTTTACCTAGCTCAGGGCTGTTTTTCTTTTCGCCGATGTTAAAACGCACGTTCTCACATAAAACCACTTCACCAGCATTGATCTTAATGCCATCAATCCAGTCTTTCTCTAAGCGGACAGGTTTATTAAGTAGTTCAGATAAGCGGGTTGCAATAGGTTGTAGAGAGGCTGCTGTGTCAAATTCACCTTCAGTTGGACGACCTAAATGAGACATCAATATAACCGCTGCGCCTGCTTTTAAAGCTAGCTCTATCGCAGGTAAACTTGCTTGAATACGAATGTCGCTGCTGATGATGCCGTCTTTCACAGGAACATTGAGATCTTGACGGATTAAAATTCGTTTGCCGGTTAAATCTAAATCAGTCATTTTTTGTATGGGCATAATCATCTCCAGCGTAAGCGCTTTAAGTGTTGTATTTATTTTACAAAATATTATACCTTAACTGATGCAGTATGCTTAAATGACTAAAAGTTAGATGTATCGATTAATTTAAGTGAAAGGGAGTGAGTTATGTCTGTTGGTAATCAAGAGTTTAAAAATGCATTAAAAATGTGGGCAAGTGGTGTGGCAGTAGTGACTGCAAATTCTGATCAGGGTGAGCAAGGAATGACCGTGACATCATTTACCAGTGTTTCTATGGATCCGCCGCAAGTTTTAGTTTGTGTTAATGGTGAAGCAGAAACGGGTGCAATTATTTCTTCGGGAGATGCTTTTGCTGTTAATGTGCTTTCTGCCGAGCAAGAGCAAGTTTCTAATGAGTTTGCTGGTGGCAGCAGTATGGAAGAACGCTTTAAAAATGTGGCATGGAAAAAGGGTGCTTTAGGGCTTCCTGTTTTTAATGATGCATTGGTCTCTATGGAATGTACCTTAGTAGAAAAGGTAAAGGCGGGGTCACACTGGATTTTGATTGGTGAAATTCAAAATACTCAGGCTCAAAAGGGTGATCCAGTGTTGTATTTTAATTCTGGCTACCGTCGTGTTGCTGGTGATTAAATAATTGATTTTGCTAGCATGACACGTTGTCATGCTAGCAATTTATCGATGATTTTAGTTAATAGTTTTAGATGTAACTAAGCTGTAATGAAGGCTGTATCTACATTAATCTAATGATTCCACGATTAATTTAATGCGTCATTTCTCCAGTATTTAGTGCCTGTCAGGCTGATTTGCATACTCAAGCCTGATTCGGTAATTTGGTAAACAGTGACGCTATCTGCAGCAAGGGTCCCGCTGAAAGCTGCGCCTTTATCACTTGCTTTTGCGGCTGCATCAGAGCTTATGCCTGCAATCCAGCCATGATCAATAAAGCGCTGTAAGCTTGCTGAATTGTGAAAGATGAAAATAGCGCGAAAGTCTTTGATGCCTGCACCCATGCCAACCCCTAGCTCGCCCATTTTCATATAAGTCTGTTGACCCGTTTGATTGTTGGTAACAACGCCGTGCCCACCTCCTGCGCTGGCAAGAAGTACCATAAGGTTTACATTACTAAAAACAGCGTAGCCGCTTGCACTAGCAATTTGCTGATTAACATCTGGCTTTAGTCGGTAGAGTTCAGTCAAAGCATCATTTTTTATGCTTAGTACGGCTCTGCGTTTTTCTGCTTTAGAATTATTTCCTGTTATGGCGCAGCTGCTAATGCTTAATACAAGTGTGAGAAAAAATAGTTTGAATAATGGATGGTTAGTCATGTTTTTTTTGAATATAAAGGGTTAGCGTAATAATTGACTGATTTCAGAAAAATGAGCGTGTTTTGCATCTTTTAGCCACTCAAATAAAACAGATTCAAAATTACTAATGGTTGCGCCTGCTTGCTGCATTCTTTGTAAAGCATAAAATTTATTCTCAGCTTTACGAGAGCAGCTAGCATCTTCAAGAATATGAACTTGGTAGCCTTGCTGCATAAGATCAAGGGTCGATTGCAAAATGCAAACGTGAACTTCTTGTCCAGTTATTATAATTTGCTTGCGCCCTGATTGTTTGAGAGCATCCATAAAACCATTGGCTGCACAGCAAGAAAAGTGTGTTTTTTCAAAGCGTTGAGTTTCACTGTTTAACTCATTATTTAAGCTATCGGCAGTTGCCCCTAAACCTTTAGGGTATTGCTCGGTTAAAAAAACAGGAATATTCAGCAGATTTGCCGCTTTTGCTAAGCGGCTACTATATTCTAGCATATTTTCAGCAGCCTCTTTAGGCATTGCATTAATTAATCGTGTTTGAATATCAACTAGTAATAAAACGCTATTATTACTATCAAGAAGTTGAGACATGCGTTGTTACCTTTAATTGAGTTTTAAATTACGTGCTTTTTCTCGCTGCCAATCACGGTCTTTTTCTGTTGCACGTTTATCATGGAGTTTTTTACCTTTGGCAAGTCCAATCTCTAATTTTACTTTATTGTTTTTCCAGTATAAAAAAGTAGGCACTAAAGTGAATCCTTTGCGCTCGACGCTGCCTATTAGTTTGTTAATTTCTTGAGCGTGCAATAATAATTTACGTACACGAGTAGAAAAGGGTGTGATGTGTGTGGATGCGGAATTTAGTGCCGAAATATGCATGCCAGAAATCCAGATTTCTCCTTTTTTAATGAACACATAACTTTCCTTTAGTTGCACCTTACCTGCACGTAAGCTTTTAACTTCCCAACCCTCTAAAACTAGACCCGCTTCAAAGCGTTCTTCTATGAAAAACTCATGAGTAACATAGCGGTTTTTAGCGATGGTATTGTCAGATTCTTTTTTTTTCTTAGATTTTTTTCCAGCCATAGGTGTTCAAATTGGTTTTAAATTGGATGTAAAAAGTATATTCTATACAAAATAACAAGTACCAATGTCTTCCAAATAATATGAGAAGGCGGTGATTGCTTGTCAAAGTTTAACGTACCAGTATTCTACTTGAAATTTTTTACTGGTAAAAAATGAATTTTTAAAAATAGGTAGTTTTAATGACCAACTCAAAAAAATCAATGCATGGTGCATGGTCTTCTCGCTTTGCTTTTATACTGGCAGCAACAGGATCGGCTGTCGGTTTAGGGAATATCTGGAAATTTCCCTATATCGTGGGTGAAAATGGCGGGGGAGCCTTTGTTATTGTTTATTTACTTTGTGTTGTGGCAATAGGGGTGCCTATTATGATGGCGGAAACTATGTTGGGCCGCCGAGGTGGGCAATGTCCTATCAACACTATTAAATCACTTGCTAAAGAAGCAGGAGCAAATGAAAACTGGAAGTACTTAGGGTGGATGGGTACTTTGGCAGGTTTTTTGATTTTATCTTATTACAGTGTTATTGCAGGTTGGTCGTTGTCTTATGTGGTGAAGGCATTTACGGGTAGTTTTTTAGGTGAAAATGCAACGCAAATAAATGCTTTATTTACTGATTTAAAAGCTAGTCAAGGTGAGCAGATTTTTTGGCATAGTGTTTTTATTGTGGCAACTATGTCGGTGGTTGCTCGCGGTGTAGAGGGTGGCTTAGAAAAAGCAGTGCGATTTTTAATGCCAAGTTTATTTATATTGCTTCTTTTATTGGTTGCCTATGCCATGACAACAGGCTATTACAGTGAAGGGCTTGCTTTTCTATTTAAACCTGATTTTAGTGAGTTAACAGGGCACAGTGTGCTTACTGCAATGGGGCATGCCTTTTTTACCTTAAGCTTAGGGATGGGGGCGATTATGGTTTATGGCGCCTATTTACCAAAAGATGTTTCTATTGCTAAAACAGTTTTCTGGATTGCCGGGGCAGACACGGTTGTTGCGCTTTTATCTGGTATGGCAATTTTCCCTATCGTTTTTTCTAATGGCTTAGAGGCTGGAGCGGGTGAAGGGCTTATTTTTCAGACCTTACCTATCGCATTTGGTAATATGGCGGGAGGCTGGTTATTTGGCGTTTTATTCTTTGTTCTATTGGTTCTTGCGGCGCTATCATCGGCGATCTCTTTAATTGAGCCAGCTGTTACATGGTGCATAGAGCAATTTAAAATCACGCGTACTCAGGCTTGTCTGGCGATGGGTGGCGCTATTTGGGTGATGGGCTTAGGGACTGTCCTCTCATTTAATACTTGGGCTGATGTTACTATTTTTGGCTTAACATTTTTTGGGTTCTTGGATTATTTAACGGCTAATTTAATGCTACCTATTGGTGGGTTTTTAATTGCTATTTTTGCAGGTAGGGTAATGCAGAATAGGCATACAAAAGAAGAATTAGACCTCGAAACTGATCAGCACTTTGAGATTTGGAGTTACCTCGTTAGCTATGTTGCGCCTGCTGCAGTATTTTTAGTTTTTTTAAGTGTTTTAGGGATGTTTGGTTAATGGCGACAGTACAGAAGAGCGCGTTGATTAAATATTCGGCACAGCAAATGTTTGACTTAGTTGATGATATTTCAGCTTACCCTGACTTCTTGCCTTGGTGCGCTGGGAGTGAAATTATGCTGCGTGAAGGGAATATTGTAGAAGCAAAAGTGCAGATAGCGAAAGGAGGTTTTAAAAATGCCTTTGCAACACGTAATATTAGTCAGTCTGCGGAAAGTATAGCTATGTCGTTACTGGAGGGGCCGTTTTCATCACTAGAAGGTGTTTGGCGTTTTTTACCTTTAAGGGAGGATGCTAGTAAAATATCCTTAGATTTAGAATTTGAGATGAATGGGGTATTAGCTAACTTAGCATTTGGTACGGTTTTTAATCAAATTTGTAATACCATGGTGACTTCATTTACCGATAGAGCTAAACAGGTTTATGGTGTTTAAACTTGATAAGGGTTGAAGTTGCTTATGCCTTGCCCGATAATCAGCTTATTGTTGCCTTGCAAGTAAAGGATTCCTGTACGGTTGAGCGGGCTATTTTGCAATCAGGAATTTTGCAGGAATTCGCTCAGATTGACCTGACCAAAAATAAAGTAGGTATTTTTAATGAGATTTGCTCGTTAAATAAATCTTTGCAAGAAAATGACCGTATTGAAATCTATCGTCGTTTAACAATAGACCCGATGGAAGCAAGGCGTCAGCGCGCCGTAAAGCAAAAGCAATAAACTTTGCATTTTACTTGAGAGTAACTCAAGGTAGAATGTTGGTGTTATGGAGTCAGGTATTGATATTGCCCGGTAGTCTGACCAATTATAAATTATAGGCATGGGAGATATAAAATGAATAAATTAATACTGGCGACAGCACTGTTACTAACTAGCTCACTTGCATATGCGGAGGCCTACACGTGTACTGGCTATATTGATGGAGAGGCTGTAAAAACCTTAACTGTTAATGCTTTTAAAGCAAGTGTTGCAGAAGAGAAAGCAGCTGATCGCTTAAAAAAACAAGGGATTGACGTGGATTATGTTGCTTGTAAATAGCGCTGACCGTTGAATTAGCGCAAGGTATAGGAAGCTTATTTTTAATTTTCTATATCTTGCTTTAATTATCGGATTGAAATAACCCAGTAATCATTTCAAAAATTGTTTTTTTGAATTTTCTTTTAGGTGCATCGATTGTGGTTTCTTTAGATGCGGCAGGCGCTGGGTTTTTTTCCGGAATTAAGTCGCCCTCGATGTGTGTAAGCTGATTCCCCTCAAAAAATAAGGCAACTCGTTGCTGTATTCTGTCGTCACTTCCGAATTGCTCCGACTGGATATAATCCCAGCGATTTTTATTAAAGGCATCAATTAATAAAGGGGAGCCTAATATATAAACTATTTGGCGTTTAGACATATTAGGGCGCAGCTGATTAATCATTTCCTGGTCTATTATGTTTCCTTGATTAATGTCAATTTTATACACCAAAGGTACGTCGATAGCGAGAGTGGAGCACGCAGGTAAAGCTGGAATTAAAGTCAAAAAAGCTAAGGCGTGTAATGTTTTGCGCATGGTGTCGTAGAAGGTGTGAAAATCATAAATTTTAATAGAAATATCATACCTGAAGTTGTTAATAATCGGTAAATTTTTTGCGTCAATATTTTTTTATGGGAGTATTGGTAAAAGAGTGATGGTTGGTAACTGCATTACGTCACTGATGGAAATAGGTCTTGGTTCTTATTGAAAAGTCTAGCTTATGTGGTGGTTTTTATAGTGGCTCTTCAATGAAATTAAATAAATTATTTTCTTGTAATATATTTAAATTTCTGTATTATTGTAAAAATAATTTTAAAGTTTAGTTCAACTTTTAGAAGTCGGTTAAACTTTTTAAAGGCCCCTCTTTTGGGGTTTTTATGTTTCTAGCGCTTGGAAAGCGTAGGGATATTATAAGATTTGCATGGAAGAGGCTTTTGCCTCTTTTTTTATGTGTGTAAGAAAGTGAGATCTGATGAAACAAGCCCCTGAGCATTTAATGAAATTAATAGAGCCTGTTGTAGAAGGCTTAGGATATGAGTGCGTAGGCATAGAATATAGCTCGCACCCTAAAAATGGATTTTTACGTGTTTTTATTGATAAAGAAGACGGCGTGCAAATGGCTGACTGTACGAAAGTAAGTCATCAGATTAGCGGTGTCCTTGATGTTGAAGATCCTATTTCAGGTGAATACAATTTAGAGGTTTCTTCGCCAGGGATGGATAGGCCACTTTTTAAAATAGAGCAGTTTGAGCGATTCATTGGTCAAACTGCACAGGTGAATTTATTTAAACCTGTTGATGGTCGACGAAATATAAAAGGGGTGATCGAAAAAGTTGAAGGGGAAGATGTTTATTTTCAGCAAGACGGTCAAGTATATAAGGTAGCATTTCAAGCGATGTCAAAAGCGCGGCTTGAACCCGACTATTCGATTTAAAGGAAATCTAGATGTCAGATAAAGAAATTTTATTGGTTGTGGATGTTTTTTCAAACGAGAGAGATATTGAAAAAAGCATTATTTTTGAGGCAATGGAGTCTGCATTAGAAAGTGCAACAATTGCGCGGTATGAATTCCCGATTAAAGCGAGAGTTGCCATAGATCGAGTGACTGGAGCATATACAACTTTCAGGCGCTGGCAGGTTGTGGATACTAATGCTGAGTTATCGAAGGGTATTGAATTTCCGACGACTCAAATTTCATTAGAAGTTGCGGAGATGGATGACGCTGAAATTGAAGAGGGTGACTTTGTAGAAGATGAGATTGAATCAGTAGAGTTTGGTAGAATCTCAGCGCAAACAGCAAAACAAGTTATTATTCATAAGGTTCGTGAGGCAGAGCGTAAAAAAGTTGCTGATGCTTACCAAGATAGAGTAGGCGAATTGGTGACGGGTGTTATCAAGCGCATAGAAAAAGGTAGTATCTACATGGATTTAGGGGGGAATGCAGATGCATATATCCCGCGTGATCAGATGATTCCTCGAGAGGCTGTGCGAGTAGGCGATAGAATTAGAGGTTATTTGAAAGAAGTGCGTACTGAGGCTCGAGGGCCGCAATTATTTGTTAGTCGAACGGCGCCTGAATTATTGATTGCACTTTTTAAGCTTGAAGTTCCTGAGGTGGCAGAAGGTTTGATTGATGTATTAGGTGCTGCACGTGATCCTGGTTCGAGAGCAAAGATAGCAGTTAAAAGTAATGATTTGCGAATTGATCCTGTTGGGGCTTGTGTTGGTATGCGAGGTTCGAGAGTTCAGACTATTTCAAATGAACTGAACGGGGAGCGAGTTGATATTATTTTGTGGGATGGAAATGATGCGCAATTCGTTATTAATGCCATGTCACCTGCAGAAATTGAATCAATTGATGTTGATGAAGATAAGCATGTAATGGATGTTGCAGTTTCTAGTGATAGTTTATCTCAAGCAATTGGGCGCGGCGGCCAAAACGTTCGTTTAGCAACTGAATTAACCGGCTGGGAGCTTAATGTACTGGATGTTGATGAAGTCAATAAAGATACTCAAGAAGAGCTAGGCAAGTTAGTGCAGACTTTTGTTGAAGATTTGAATGTAGATCAAGATATTGCAACGGTATTAGTTGAGGTTGGCTTTAACTCGGTAGAAGAGATTGCTTATGTTCCTGCTAGTGAGATGCTGGAAATTGAAGGATTTGATGAGGCCTTGGTTGATACCTTAAGGTCACGCGCTAAAGATATGTTGCTTATCAGCGCTATCGCTGTAGAAGAAAAAATAGAAGTAGCAGAACCTGCAGAAGACTTGCTGGGGATGGAAGGCATATCTGAAGAGCTTGCTTATGAAATGGCAGCAAAAGGTATTGTTACGATGGATGATTTAGCTGAGCAGGCAGTGGATGATTTGCTTGAAATATTAGGGCTTGAAGAAGAAGTCGCTGCTAAATTAATTATGAAAGCCCGCGAACCTTGGTTTGCTAATGAGAACGATGAGGTTGAAAAATGAGTGATAAATCAGTAACAGAATTAGCGGGCATGGTGGGTATACCTTTAGATCGTTTGTTAGAGCAAATGAAGGAAGCGGGTATTGCAGGTCATACAGCGACAGATACTATTAATGAAGACGATAAAATGACTTTATTGGCTCATTTACGTAAATCACATGGTAAGGAAGAGGGTAAGCCGACTAAAAAAGTAACTTTAAAGCGTCGAACTGTCACTTCTCTTAAGCAAGGTTCGGGCGGTGGAAAGGATAGTAAGTCTATTAATGTTCAAGTAACAAAAAAGAAAACTTACGTTAAACGTGAAGAAGTACTTTCTGATGAAGAGCGAGTTGAGTTAGAAAAAGTTAAAGCAGATCTTGATCAGCGTGCTAAGGCTCAGGAAGTTGAAGAGCAGTTGCATAGAGATGAAGAGGTTAAAAAGAAGGCTGAGTTATTAGCAAAAGATGCTGCTGAGAAGCAAAAAGATGAAATGGCTCAAGCTGAAATTGCGAAAAAAACCAAGGAATCTGAGGAAGAGCGATTAGCTGCAGAAAAAGCTAAGAGATTAGAAGCATCTTTAGAGCGTAACGCTGAAAAAGTAAGGCGAATGGCGGCAGCTAAGAAAAGTGCTGCTGCAAGAAAAGCTGCAGGGCCTACTGCTAGAAGGCCAGCTGTTGCAAAAAAACCGGGAGCAGGTGCCGGGAAACCAGGTGTTAAAGCAGCTCCTGTGCATAGACGAGCAGATAAGCCAGCGGGTGGTGCTAAGACCTCATACGGTAAAAAAGGACGTAAAAAAGGTGGTCGCGGTAAAGAAGAAAACAGATTTGTTGTTGATTCTAAACATGCATTTGAGATGCCAACAGAAGTTGTGGCAAAAGATGTAAAAGTACCTGAAAACATTATTATTTCTGAGTTAGCCCTGCAAATGAGTGTGAAAGCTGCAGAGCTGATTAAGCATCTTATGAAGCTAGGTATTATGGCAACGATTAACCAAAGTATTGATCAAGATACGGCGGTAATTTTAGTTGAAGAAATGGGCCATACCCCGATTACTACCAGTGAAGATGATCATGAAATTGGTATGTTAGCAGAGCATACTGAAGATACTGATGATCGTGAGGCATTTGCTCGTGCACCGATTGTTACTATTATGGGGCATGTTGATCATGGTAAGACTTCTTTATTAGATTACATTCGTGAAACGCGTGTAGCTTCAGGCGAGGCGGGTGGAATTACTCAGCATATTGGCGCGTACCAAGTTGATACTGGGCATGGTGCGGTTACTTTCTTAGATACGCCAGGGCATGCTGCATTTACAGCAATGAGAGCGCGTGGTGCTGATGTTACCGATATTGTTATTGTTGTTGTTGCTGCGGATGATGGCGTTATGCCGCAAACGAAAGAAGCAATCGAGCATGCAAGAGCAGCTAAAGTTCCTTTGATTATTGCCATGAATAAAATGGATAAGGAAGAAGCTAATCCAGAAAAAGTCATGCAAGAACTGGCAACGATTAATGTCGTACCTGAAGAATGGGGCGGCGACGTTCAGTTCCTCAAAGTTTCAGCGAAAACTGGACTGGGTGTTAATGAGTTGATTGAAGCGTTAATTTTACAAGCAGAAATCTTAGAGTTAAAAGCACCAAATGAAGGTAAGGCTTCTGGTTTGGTTGTTGAGGCTCGGTTGGATAAAGGTCGTGGTCCTGTTGCAACAGTGATGGTGCAAAAAGGAACGTTAGAGCAAGGGCAAATTATTTTATGTGGCCATGAATATGGTCGTGTTAGAGCGATGTTTAATGAGTCTGGCAATAAGCTAAAAGAAGCGGGCCCTTCTGTACCAGTAGAAATTTTAGGTTTATCTGGCACGCCTAGTGCTGGAGATGATTTTCTTGTTGTAACAAACGAGCGAGCTGCAAGAGAGCTTGCTTCTCATCGTGAAGATAAGAACAAACTATTGCGAGTTGCTGCTCATCAAGCGTCTAAATTGGATGAAGTATTTTCTAAAATGGCGGCAGGCGAAACATCTAACTTAAATATTGTGATTAAAACAGATGTGCAAGGAAGTTTGGAAGCCTTGCGTGAATCATTAGTTAACCTATCTCATGAAGAAGTTCAGGTTAAAGTAATATATGGTGGTGTAGGTGGTATCAATGAAGGGGATGCTAACTTAGCATTAGCTTCAGGTGCAATGTTAATGGGATTTAATGTGCGTGCTGATGCCGCAGCAAGAAAAATTATTTCTGAGCAAGAAGTGGATCTGCATTATTATAGTGTTATTTATGATGCGATTGATGAAGTGAGAAAATCAATTAATGGTCTATTAGCACCAGAAATTAAAGAGAATATTGTTGGCCTTGCTGAGGTTCGTGATATTTTCCGTTCTCCTAAATTTGGATCGATTGCTGGGTGTATGGTGATTGATGGCTATGTTAAACGTAATTTACCTATCCGTGTTTTACGTGATAATGTCGTTATTTATGAGGGGCAGTTAGAATCATTACGCCGATTTAAAGATGATGCTCTTGAAGTAAAAATGGGCATGGAATGTGGTATCGGTGTTAAAAACTATAGCGACGTTAAGTCGGGTGATCAGATTGAGGTTTTTGAACGTATTGAGGTTAAGCGAGAAATATAATGGCTAGAGAGTTTAAGCGAAGCTCCCGTGTAGCTTCGCAGATGCAAAAAGAGCTAGCAATTATATTGCAGCAGGGTATCAAAGATCCGCGCATAGGAATCATAACAGTCAATGAGGTTGAGCTAAGCAAAGACTTAAGCTCGGCTAAAGTTTATGTCACTGTGCTAGGGTCGGATGAGGCTGGACGAATTAAGAATGTATCTTACCTGAATGATGCTGTGCCTTATATACGCTCAGTAATGGGTAAGCGGATGCGTTTGCGTTGTGTGCCTTATTTGAAATTTCTTTATGATCAGTCGTTTGAAAATGGTATGCGCGTTACTGAGCTGTTAATGGATGATGATCAGCCAGCAGTGGATGAAGATTAAGCATGGCACGACGTAAAAAAGGTCTTGATATACATGGGATTGTCTTATTAGATAAACGTGGTGGCATTAGCTCAAATAAAGCATTGCAAGAAGTTAAGCGACTTTATAATGCCAATAAAGCGGGGCATACAGGTAGTTTAGATCCACTTGCTACTGGTTTATTGCCTATTTGTTTGGGTGAGGCGACTAAAGTTTCAGCCTACATGTTAGCTGATGATAAGCGATATCAGACCGTCATTCAGTTAGGTGTTATGACTGAAACGGGGGATGTTGATGGTAATGTTTTGGAAGTTAAAGATGTTCCCGTCATTACAGAAAGTGAGTTAACTGTTTGTTTAAATTCATTTGTTGGTGAAATAGAGCAAGTTCCCCCTATGTATTCTGCCCTAAAGCATAATGGTAAAAAACTTTATGAGTTAGCGCGAGAAGGCATTACTGTTGAGCGTAAGCCTAGAAAAATCACAATCTATGGCATAGAATGTTTGGAGTTTTCAGGTGATCTATTAACTTTAGATGTCCGTTGTTCAAAAGGGACTTATATTCGGACATTAGCAGAAGATATCGGGCATTATTTTTCTTGTGGTGCAACCGTGAAGGAGTTACGACGCACGGCGGCTGGTGACTTTGATTTAGCAGATGCTCTGACGATTGAGCAAGTGCAAGAGCTGAAAGCAGAGGAAGCATTGGCGTCTATTTTAATTCCGGTTGATAAACCATTATTAGCAATGCCTGCAATTGAAGTTGATCAAATAGAAGAAGCATTAATTTTGCAAGGCCAGCAAATAACAGTACCTAACGGAAGTTATGAGCTGGGTATGTGTCGTTTATATCACGACCAAAAATTTTTAGGCTTGGGTGAAGTGTTAATGGATGCTAAAATACAGCCCAAGAGATTATTTAATTTAAACTAATTTCTCGTATTTCTACACCCTATCGTGGAAATACTTACCTTGGAGGCCTCGGCCTTTTTATTAAAACTTAAATCATAGGGATTAAAATGCCATTTACAGCAGAACAAAAAAAAGCAGTTGTTGAAGAATATCGTGTAACAGAGACTGATACTGGATCTTCAGAAGTACAAGTTGCTCTATTAACAGCACATATTCATCATTTAGCTCCACATTTTGCAGAGCATAAAAAAGATAACCATTCACGTCGCGGACTATTAAGAATGGTTAATCAAAGACGTAAATTACTAGACTATCTAAAAAGAAAAGATGTAGAGCGTTATAAATCTTTGATTTCACGTTTAGGTTTACGTAAATAATGTAGAAAGAAAGCGGCGACTTAGTTCGTCGCTTTTTTTTGTCTTATCTTAAAGAGTTAATGAAATATTAATTCAACCTTTAAAAACGAAGGAAAAATAATAGTGAATCTGAAACCAATCAGAAAAGAATTTCAATACGGTCAACAATTAGTCAGCATTGAAACAGGTGAAATTGCCCGCCAAACTAGCGGCGCAGTAATGATTGATGTCGAAGGTACATCGCTTTTAGTTTCTGTTGTTGGTAAAAAAGAAGCCAGTAAAGGTGATTTTTTCCCATTAACGGTTAACTATCAAGAAAAAGCGTATGCGGCAGGAAAAATCCCCGGTGGATTTTTTAAACGTGAAGGTCGTCCGACGGAAACGGAAACGTTAACGTGTCGTCTTGTTGATAGACCAATTCGCCCATTATTTCCAAATGGGTATACGAATGAAGTTCAGATCATCATTACTGTTGTTTCTTTAAACCCTGATGTAGATCCAGAAATTGCTGCATTATTAGGTGCTTCTGCAGCATTAGCTGTTTCAGGCCTACCTTTTAATGGACCTATTGGTGCTGCTCGTGTTGGGTATACTGATGGCGAATATACTCTAAACCCTAATAAAGAAGCATTAACGGCTTCACTGTTGGATTTAGTTGTTGCAGGGACTGATCAAGCCGTATTAATGGTTGAATCTGAAGCGGATAACTTAGCTGAAGATGTTATGTTAGGTGCTGTTTTATTTGGTCATGAGCAAATGCAAGTTGCTATTTCTGCTATTAAAGACTTCGCTGCAGAAGTGAATACACCACTTTATAACTGGGTTGCTCCTGTTGCAGATACAAAATTAGAAGCGCTAGTTACGACTGAAACTGAAGAGTCAATTAAAACTGCTTATCAAATTGCAGTTAAATTAGACCGTCAAGACGTATTAAGTGAAATTAGAGCGGCTGTTGTTGAGAAATTAACAGCAGATGATCAATATGCGGAATCTGATATTCGCGATATTATCGAAGAAATTGAAAAAAGAGTTGTTCGTACTGCTATCTTAAGTGATAAAAAGCGTATTGATGGCCGTGAGCTTGATGTGGTTAGACCTATTGCTGTACGTACTGGTGTTTTACCACGTACACATGGTTCTGCATTATTTACACGTGGCGAAACGCAAGCTTTAGTGGTTGCAACTTTAGGTACAGAACGCGATGCGCAAATTATTGATGCATTGGCTGGTGAATATAAAGAACCATTCATGTTGCATTACAATTTTCCTCCGTACAGCGTAGGTGAAACAGGTTTTGTTGGTTCTCCAAAGCGTCGTGAGATTGGTCACGGTCGCTTAGCGAAGCGTGGTGTTGCTGCTGTTATGCCAGATATGGCTGAGTTTCCATATACGATTCGTGTTGTTTCAGAAATTACTGAATCAAACGGTTCAAGCTCTATGGCTTCAGTTTGTGGTACAAGTTTGGCATTAATGGACGCAGGTGTTCCATTGAAAGCGCCAGTAGCGGGTATCGCAATGGGCTTGATTAAAGAAGGCGATGCATTTGCAGTGCTTTCTGATATCGTAGGTGATGAAGATCATTTAGGCGATATGGATTTCAAAGTAGCGGGTTCTGAAAAAGGGATCACTGCTTTGCAAATGGATATCAAAATTGACGGTATCACATCAGAAATTATGAGTGTTGCTTTAGACCAAGCGAAAGCAGGTCGTTTGCATATTTTAGGTGAAATGAATAAAGCTTTATCAACAACTCGTGAAGAGATGTCTGATTTTGCACCTAGAATCATTACTTTTAAAATTGACCCGAGCAAAATTCGTGAAGTCATTGGTAAAGGTGGTGCAACGATTCGTGGTATTAC
>DAOUSK010000033.1 GCA_030627265.1 Methylococcaceae bacterium | reverse complement strand
TGTTTAGCGCATCATACAGAAAGCTTTTTATACACCCATTTTGAAGACATTTGTGAAATCATGAAAGCCTATGATGTTTCATTCTCATTAGGTGATGGTTTACGTCCAGGATCTATCTATGATGCGAATGATGAAGCACAATTTGCTGAATTAGAAACGTTGGGTGAGTTGACTAAAATCGCTTGGAAACATGACATTCAAACTATGATTGAAGGCCCAGGTCATGTGCCATTGCATATGATTGAAGTTAATATGACTAAACAGTTGGAAGACTGTGATGAAGCGCCTTTCTATACCTTAGGGCCTTTGACCACTGATATTGCTCCTGGGTATGATCACATTACTTCAGTTATTGGTGCCGCAAATATTGGTTGGTATGGTTGTGCCATGCTTTGTTATGTGACCCAAAAAGAACATTTAGGATTACCTAACAAAGAAGATGTTCGTGAAGGGATCGTAACTTACAAAATTGCTGCCCATGCCGCGGATTTAGCCAAAGGTCATCCTGGTGCGCAAGTGCGTGATAATGCGATGAGTAAAGCGCGTTTTGAATTCCGTTGGGAAGATCAGTTTAATATTGCTTTAGACCCTGAAAAAGCACGTTCATTTCATGATGAAACATTGCCGAAAGATTCAGCAAAAATTGCTCACTTTTGCTCTATGTGTGGGCCACATTTCTGTTCTATGAAAATATCACAAGATGTGCGTGAATATGCAAAAGAAAAAGGCATTAAAGAAGAAGAAGCTTTGCAAAAAGGCATGGATGAAAAATCACAGCAGTTTTTAGATGAAGGTGCTGAGGTTTATCATAAGGTTTAATATAGATGATTAGAATTCCTTTTTCCGTGATTAATTAATTCACGGTATAAAAGATGGATTTGCAAGCCTAAAAGCCCTTTTAGCTATTAAGATAAAAGGGCTTTTTTGTGGGTGCGAGATGTATCGTATTATGTAATCTCAGCTTCAATAAATACTTAGTGTTATAAGTCTCTGCGATAACATATTCATTTAACTTTTCTGTAGGATGGGTAGAACGTAGCACCTGTCTTTTTAGGTGCGCAGTGAAACCCATCAACTCTATGTTGAAATGATGGGTTTCGCAAAAGACGCTCTACCCATCCTACGCGAAATTTTACCCAAATATTAAAATGATAAAAGTAACTGATGTCATCATCATAGGCGCAGGTGCGTCGGGTTTAATGTGTGCGATTGAAGCGGCTAAACGCGGTCGTTCGGTATTGGTTTTAGATCATGCGAATAAAGCAGGGAAAAAAATCCTTATGTCAGGCGGTGGGCGTTGTAATTTTACTAATTACACAGTCGAGGCAGAAAATTACCTTTCAGAAAACGCGCATTTTTGTAAATCTGCATTCAGCCGATTTACTCAGTGGGATTTTATAGCGATGGTACAAGAACATGAAATTCCCTATCATGAGCGTGAGCATGGCCAGTTATTTTGCAATGAAACGGCAAGAGATGTTTTAAATATGCTGCTAGATGAATGTCATAAAGCAGGCGTTAAAATACAGCTTAAAACCGCGGTAAAATCGGTTAAAAAAAGCACTGATCAGTTTAGTCTACAAACGGAAACAGAAAGCTTAAAATGTAGCTCTTTAGTGATTGCTACAGGCGGGCTGTCTATACCAAAAATGGGTGCAACACCTTTTGGCTATAAAATTGCTGAGCAGTTTGGCTTGGCGATTACAGCAACAAAAGCAGGACTAGTACCTTTTACTTGGCAAGAGCAAGATAAAAGTAAATTTGCTGCACTTTCAGGCTTAGCATTAGCCGCGAGAGTGAGTACAGGCAAGCATAGCTTTACTGAAAATTTACTATTTACTCATCGTGGTATTAGTGGCCCTGTGGTGCTGCAAATATCCTCTTATTGGCAGGAAGGCGCTACGGTTGATATTGATTTATTACCTGAAATGGATCTTCGACAAGCATTACTCGATGCGCAAGCAACAAAGCTTAAATTAAAATTACGCAATTATTTAAGTCAATTCCTAACTAAGAAATTACTACCCTTATTGGTTGAAGAACAATTATTGGATTTATTTTTATCTGACCTGTCTTATAAGCAGATTGATTTAATTACTGAAAGGCTTCAGCACTGGCAGATAAAACCGAATGGCACTGAAGGGTATCGAACGGCGGAAGCAACGGTAGGCGGGGTTGATTGCCACGCTATTTCTTCCAAGACTTTTGAAGCAAATCAGGTGCAAGGGCTGTATTTTATTGGGGAGGTTTTAGATGTAACCGGTTGGTTAGGAGGATATAACTTTCAATGGGCGTGGTCATCAGGCTGGTGTGCTGGACAGTATGTTTAGTCTAAGGTAATCTAACTGATAAGAACTGACTTATTGTAAAGGTCAGATATAAACAAAAGGATTAAAAATGGCTGAAACAGTTGAAGAGTTAACGGTTACTTATGAAGATGGCGGTATAGAAACCATCAAAGAATTAGATAAAAAAGTATTAACTAAAGGGGCGTGGGCAACGGTTATTTATCGTTACCAAGATTGGAATAGAGCAAAAGAAGAATATAGCCCCGATAAATTTACCATTCGTCGTTACCAAAAACGTGACGGTGAGTATCAGCCAAAATCAAAATTTAATATTTCTAGTGAAAAACAAGCACGTGAAATCATTAAGGCTTTAGAAGAATGGTTAGCTGAATAAATGATTTAGGAGCGGAGTAATCCGCTCCTGTTTTTATTTTTCTTCGGTAAGGCTCAGAGGGCTTTCTGCCTCTATTGTTGGGATGGTGCTTTCTAATGCAGCCGACTCACGAACAAGTGTTTCACCTTCAACTTTTGCACCTTTTTCAACCGTTAGCTCATGGTAAGTTAATTTTCCTTTTACATTGCCTTGAGAAAGTATTTCTATGGTTGGGCTTTGAATACTGCCACGGAATAGACCGTTAATAATAATACCTTTAGCGATAATGTCGCCAATAACGCGCCCTTGAGTACTGATGGTAATAATATGGTCCGAATGAATTGTGCCTTCAAACTCCCCATCAATATGTAAAGAGGAAGTGAGTACAATATCTCCCTTAATTTGTGTGCCGTAAGCGATAGTTGTCGCGCACTTCTTTATAGCTGCTGCTGATTTTTTGTTATCATTTCTACCAAAGATTGCCATTTGATACCTGTGGTTGTGTTAAAAATTGAATCATAATGAGTAAGGTCCCAGTTAATGAAATTAATAGGGTCTATCGAGATACCTATATACCTAACTTCATAATGTAGATGTGGTCCGCTGCTGCGACCTGTATTACCTGATAAAGCAATTTCTTGTCCTTTGGTAATGATTTGTCCTAATTTAACTGGGATATTATTTAAATGCGCATAATAGGTTTTAAATCCATAGTTATGCGTTAGGACTAGCAGCTTGCCAAAGCCGCTTTTTTTCTGAAAGCCGATATAACTAACAATGCCATCTGCAGGTGCAAAAATGGGTGTTTTTCGTTTAGCTTTTAAATCGATCCCCTTGTGAAACTTTTTTGTATTCAGTGTCGGGTGAATGCGCCACCCAAAGTCCCCGTTAACTTTTGTGGTGCGAAGAGGACTACCGTTAGGGATACTGTTTAGCATATGATGTTTGTGTACGGTATTAATTTTAGCTAGGTCAACTCGCTCTTGTAAGGGCAACTCCTTGTCATCTGTTAGCCCAATCAGTGATTCAATACTTTCCAAGCTGTCACTGAAGTTTTTTAGCTCTAATGTTTTTTGTTCAATTTGAGAGCTTAAAACACCGACACGTTGTTCATAGCTATTATTTAGGGATGTTAATTCAGCTTTTTTGATATTTACGTTATTAGAGAGTGTATTGATAACAACAAAGCCAATAATAAAGCTACCCAAAATGACTACTGCAATGGCAAGGATTATTTTTTTTATGATCTGATGAGCATTAAAGTGCTTTGAACCATTAAAGTCGGTGATGGTGATAATCAGCCTGTCGCGCATTGAAGAGTTACCTTTAAATAACGTGAGAAAAGAATTGTAATTGCAGTATAAGAAGTAAGTAATTTAACACTTTTCCCAGAAAAATTCAGCTGGGAGTGGCTTTTTATTAAAGTAACATTAGTTTTAATAGCCTTGAATCATCCTGTCATATAGCCTATCATCAAGAGATGAAATTACTTCTTCGTCAATCATGTGTTTTTATGCTTTTGTTACTTCAGGTGTTTGCACCTTTAGTGCATGCGCATACAGAAACTAAATCTAATGATAGTCGAGTACATATTCATAGTTTTCATAGTCATGATTCAGTAGAGAGTAGCGATAGCGCGGTATCTTTACATGGACTAGAGCACTTAGATGTTGTTATTGAATTAAATTTTGCCATAAAAGACAAAGTTGACTTAAAAGATTTATTTCCCAGCTGGTATGTTCAGTTGCCTTTGTGGCACGATTGGCAGCCCCAGCAGCCTGAACAAAGTATTGATTCCCCCCCTTTGTTTAAAACGAGTAAAACTAGTTTTAAACTCCTGGTTATTGCACCCCGTGCACCCCCTACCTATAAGATATAAATAATTTTAACGAGCTGTTTGTTGTGATTTTTAATAGTTTTCTATTTTTAATGATGATATCGCTTAAAAATTAAGAGCTTGAATTTCCTAGGATGACTTTTGTTTTGCTTGCAGAGCAATGTTTTCATGGATAATTTAGCCTTATGTCACTATTCATATAGAAACTAATTTTAGGAACAAAAATGTTGTTTAGATCATTCGTTATGGCGGTTATTTTTATCGCGCCTATTTCTGTGCATGCCGAGAATCATTATCTTGTCGATCATATCGACAGCATCAAAGTGAATCACACTTTAAGCTTGGCTTTGTTAGTTAAACAAAGTGTAGAAAAGTATCCCGATTATCAACTGCTTCTTGCTATGCAAGAAGAAAGTCATGCATTAAATCAAAGAGGAAATCAGTGGTTAGCTGGGGGTGTTGAGGTCTATGTGGATTATAAGGATGATTTTGCAGGTTCTAGCACAGGTGCTTATGAAGTTGACGCAGGGCTTTCTGTTCCTTTGTGGAATTGGGGACAGCGCAGTGCAGGGCAAGAGCTTGCTAACTATTCTGAATTACAGATTGCGGCAAAAGATAAACTGATTCATTTAGAAGTCGCGGGATTACTTAGAAATGCCTTATGGGGCATTAAAATGGCGCAACAGAAACTGCTCTTTGCACAAGCTCAATTTAGGTTTTCTGAAAAATTGCTAGCAACAGTAAAGCGTCGTGTTGATTTAGGGGATTTAGCAAGAACTGATTTGCTGTTAGTGCAAAGTGATATGTTGCAAAAAAAGACGGAGCTTATTCAAGCAGAAGCTGAAACCATGCATACGCGTAAAGCTTATTTTTATTTAACTCAATCAGACGTTATGCCTGAGCATATCGAAGAAAGCTTAAATGTACAGGAGAAAATCACCGATGAGCATCCAGCATTGCTTATGATTAATGCGATTCTTTTAAAGAAAAAATCAGAAATGACATGGATTAAGTCAGAAGGCTCGGGGCAGCCTACTTTTTCAATTGGCGGGAATACTGAGCGAGGCGCAAGAGGTGAAGAAACGGTTGATAGTATTACTTTTGGTATTTCAGTCCCATTTGGGGGAGATTCTTATGCCGCACCCGATGTTGCAGCGGCAAATAGTGAATATATAGCAGCTGAAGTAGAGCGTGCGCACCTTCATAGGGAGCTTTCCTTCGCATTACATGAAGCAGAGCATGAATTAGAAATTGAACAAGTGAGTTTTAAATTAGCTGAGCAGATGGAAAGTAATGCGCAGGAATATATAAAAATGGCACGTTTAAGTTTTGATGCGGGAGAAATTAATTTAATGGATTATTTGAAAATTCAAGCACGTTCACAATCAGCGATTAATCAGTTAGCAGAAAGTACCGTTAAGCTACAGCGAAATATTGCCTTATATAACCAAGCGGTAGGAGTTATGCCATGAAAAAATTATTAATAATCGCTTTCGTCATGATTAGTTTTTCTCTACAGGCGACAACAGTAGAATTAACTGATGCACAAATACAAAATTTAGGCATTGAGCTAGGGCCATTACAAAGCATTACAGAGATACCTTTATTTAATGCACCTGCACAGCTGACGATTCCACCTGAAAATGACTATATAGTGAGTACCTTATATGCAGGGCTTATTAAACAAATAAAAGTAGCAGTGGGTGATAAAGTTAAAAAAGGACAAGTTTTAGCCATTATTAATAGTCCTGAGTTATTAAAATTACAACAACAACATTTAAAATCCATACATGACCTGAGGCTTTCTGAAGCTGACTTTTTACGTGACCAAAAATTATTTAAAGAGGGTGTTATTTCAGATCGACGCTGGTTAAAAACAAAAATGAACCACCAAGTTTACCGATCTTATGCTGATGAAACAGGGCAGTTATTAAGTGCAGCTGGGTTTTCTAAAAAACAGATAGGAAATTTAGAGATTAAACATAATATCAGCAGCCAATTAAGTATAACGTCACCTATATCAGGTGTGGTTTTAGATAGAAAAGTAAAAGCAGGGCAAAGAGCTGATGCTTTATCGGCGCTATTTCGTGTTGCTGATTTAAGTACGTTATGGCTAGATATTAATATTCCTCAACAAAGAATTAATGAGGTGCAAGTAGGTGATCGAATTACAGTTGCTGATATTGATATGAATGCTAAGATTTTCTTGTTAGGACAAAATGTGGACACAGAAACGCAGACAGTTTTAGCACGAGCGGCCATCGAAGGAACAGCAAGAAATTTAAGAGCAGGACAGGTGCTAACTGTGAAAATTAATCGAACCAGTAAGACGGTTATGTATCAAGTCCCGAATACAGCACTGATTAAATCGAAAGGAATCCATTATATTTTCATAAAAACAAGTTCAGGTTTTATTGCAAAAGTGGTCGCAATACTCAGTAAGAATGCACAAAATATAATTATTTCAGGGGCATTAAAAAATACGGATGTGATTGCACTGAAAGGTGCTGTGGCATTAAAAGCTAATTTATTAGGTTTGGGTGGAGCTGAATAATGTCTGCCTTAATACGTTTTTCTTTAACACAGCGTTTATTAATGCTGTTAATGACTCTTTTACTGATAGGTGCTGGGTATTCGGCATTTAAGGAAATGCCGATTGATGCCTTTCCCGATGTTTCGCCGGTACAAGTTAAAATTATTATCAAAGCGCCAGGAATGCCTCCCGAGGAAATTGAAGCAAGGATTACAGCCCCGATAGAAGTTGAGCTATTAGGTATTCCAAAACAAACCATGCTGCGCTCAATTGCAAAATATTCGCTCACAGATATTACGGTTGATTTTGCAGAAGGAACGGATATTTACTGGGCGCGCCAGCAAATTTCAGAGCGCCTTAATGCCGTTTGGGCTGATTTACCTGAAGGAATTTCGGGCGGTATAGCACCGATGACGACGCCTTTAGGTGAAATATTTATGTTTACCATTGAAGGGGGCGATTTAAGCTTAATGGAAAGGCGCAGTTTATTGGACTGGGTCATTAGGCCAGTATTGCGAACGGTTTCTGGGGTTGCGGATGTTAATGCCTTAGGTGGGTTAGTCAAAACTTTTTCTGTGGTACCTGATAATGCACTGATGACGGCAAGAGGGGTTAGCACAGAGCAGCTAATGTCAGCCTTGCAAGATAATAATCGCAATGATGGGGCTGGGCGTTTAAATGAGGGTGAAGAAGCTTTATTAGTACGTACTGAAGGGCGAATTAAAACGTTAGCTGATGTGGAAACGATTATTGTTGCTAATAATGCAGGTGTTCCTATTAGAATCAGTGATGTTGCTAAAGTAGAAATTGGGTCTTTAACACGTTATGGCGCGGTAACTCGTAATGGTGAGCGTGAGGCTGTCGAAGGCTTAGTGCTAAGTTTAAGAGGAGCTAATGCAGGTAAAACAGTTGCAGAAATAGAAAATAAATTGGCAGAGTTAAGTCCAACTCTCCCTCCTGGAGTCAGCTTAGAGGTTTTTTATAATAGAGGGAAACTAGTTGATGCCGCCGTATCGTCTGTTACCACATCATTACTACAAGCTATTACATTGGTTATTATTTTATTAGTGCTTTTTTTAGGCAATATACGCGCTTCTTTCGTTGTTGCTTTAATTTTACCTTTAGCGGCATTAGTAACTTTTATTCTCATGCAAGCTATGGGTATGACAGCCAATTTAATGAGTTTGGGCGGATTAGCCATTGCTATTGGGATGCTGGTGGATGCCTCGGTGGTTATTGTAGAAAATATTTTGACGCAATTTTCTGATAAAGAAAAAACACAACGACTACCTAAGTTGCATAGTATTTATCGTGCGACACGAGAGGTTGCAGCTCCGGTTATTTCAGGAAGTTTAATTGTCATTATCGTTTTTTTACCTTTGCTTGCTTTAGAAGGCTTAGAAGGTAAATTATTTTCCCCCGTTGCATTAACCATTGTCTTTGCTTTGGCTGGGTCATTGATTTTGTCGTTGACGGTTATCCCCGTTTTTGCTTCTTATTTATTAAAGCAAGAAGGGGTTGCTGAGCCCAATTTTTCTAAGCAAATACGCTTAAAAACGATGCCGATTTTACATTGGAGTATTGGTAATAGCCAAAAAGTCTTTATGGCAGCTGGACTTACATTAGGGCTAGCATTATTTGTATTTATGCGCTTAGGTAGCTCTTTTATTCCGACGATGGATGAAGGCGACATAGTTATGCAATTGGAAAAGTTACCTTCGATTACATTAGAAGGATCCGTTGCATTAGATTTACAAGTACAGAAACATTTATTAAAAAACGTTCCTGAAATCAAAAATATTATTGCTCGTGTTGGCTCAGATGAATTAGGTTTAGATCCGATGAGTTTAAATGATACTGATACCTTTTTAGAATTACAGCCTAAAGAGACGTGGCGCATGGATTCAAAAGAAGGCTTAATTGATGAAATACGCAATGTAATGGAGGGCATTCCAGGGGTTGCTTATGGCTTTACACAGCCCATAGAAATGCGTGTTTCAGAAATGTTAACAGGGACACGGGGTGATGTAGCGGTTAAATTATTTGGTACAAATTTAGCTCTTTTAAATCAAAAATCGGAAGAAATTGAAGCTGTTTTGCAGTCCGTTGAAGGAGCTACTGATGTATTTATGAATCAAAATGAAGGCATGCAGTATTTACAAATCACTGTTAATCGTCTTGCAGCGGGGCGTTTAGGTTTAAGTGTTGAGCAAATAGAAAATATCTTACGGGTACAAATTGAAGGTTTGAATTTAGGTGTTGTGCAAGAAGGCATACGCCGAACAGCCTTAATCTTAAAAGCGAATGCAAGTAATGAAAGTTTTGAAGACTTACAAATTACTTTAGAAAATGGGGGGCGTGTCCCTTTATCAATGGTCGCAAGCATCGATAAAGTGGATGGTATTGTTTCTATACAGCGTGAACATAGCCAGCGCTTTGTAGTGATACGCAGTAATGTTAAAGGTCGTGATTTAGTTGGTTTTGTGGAGGAAGCAAAAGCCGCTGTTAATAAACAGGTCAAATTGCCGGCGGGATATAGTGTGAAGTGGGGTGGGCAGTTTGAGAATCAGCAACGTGCGGCTAAGCGGTTGGCGATTGTTGTACCTATTTCTTTATTGCTAATCTTTTTATTACTATTCACAACTTTTGGCTCATTAAGGCAGGCAGTCTTGGTTTTTTCCAATATTCCTTTAGCGATGATAGGGGGTGTTTTTGCTTTATGGATTTCAGGTGAATATTTATCAGTTCCTGCTGCTATTGGTTTTATTGGCTTACTGGGCGTTTCTGTGCCTAATAGCGTGATGTTATTAAGCTATTTTAATCAACTTAGAGCGACAGGAATGGATATGTCGGAAGTCATTGTGCTTGGCACGGAGCGCCGGTTGCGCCCTGTGTTAATGACAGCTTCTTTAACCGCTTTTGGTCTATTGCCGATGTTATTTGCATCCGGTGTCGGGTCAGAAATTCAGCGCCCTTTGGCAATAGTGATTATTGGTGGCTTGGTTTCATCAACATTTTTAACATTGATATTATTGCCAATATTGTATAAAAAATATAGTGAATCTACCTAGGAACTATTATGAGCGAACAAGAAATTTTAGTCAGCATTAGCGTGCCACCCATATTAGAAGAAGATTTTGTGGATTGTTTGTTAGCAATTGATACTATTGACAGTTTTAGTAGTACAGTGATGAATGCACATAACTGTTGTGAGCATGAAAAAATGAGTTTAGCCGAGCAAGTTGCAGGAAGGCAAAAGCAAGTAAACTTTCGGGTTTATATAGTAGAGGAACATTGCGCTCATTTAATTCAACAATTAAAGGCATGTTTTTCTGGAACAGGTATACAATATCGGGTATTGCCTGTATTAGCTAAGGGCCATCTTTAATAGATTGAAATTAAGGAAAGGGTATTATTAAATACCTCGACCTTGAAGAAAACGGAGTGGAGATAACAAGTGTGATTATTTTTATACGAAATATTGGTATGGAACCTGCGCATATAGATATTCTTGATTTTATTGAATCTGGGATGACACTTGCTGAGTTAGGTGGGAGTGAGTTTATCGGTGATGTGGAAATCATGCAGTTAAAAGATTCTATGGCCAATAAATTTGAGTTTCATGGCTTGGTTGCTGTTGAACCAGATAGTTTAGGCATAAAAGTCATTAAGGGGTTAAATAATACAAAGTTATTAGAAAAGCCGGTTACTTTACGTGAGTATGTTCAGCGAGATAAAAGTAATGATCCTCGTCTCAAGTACCGCCCAGCTGCAGCCATAAATGAGCAGCGATTATCTGATCGGCGACGTGATGATTTAGAAATATTAATAGAAAAAAATTATGAAGAGATCGTTGTTAAGCAAGAAAACTGATAATTCATTGGCCAAACAAATTTAAGATTTCTGTCGGATGAGGAAAGCGTAGTTGCTGTCTTTTTGGCTGTGTAGTGAACCCCATCAATGCCATGTGGAATGATAGGCTTCGCAAAAATTCGCTCTAGCCATCCTACGAAAACTTCAACAAAAATCTCAGGATAATAGCACTTATTGCTCTAATTTTATCCGTAATAAACGCCCTAAATAAAGAATAAAACCAACACCCAGAACAAAGCTAATCAGCATACTTATCCAAGTAATCTGCGTATTATTAATGGGATAAATATCAGGCGTTAGTGCCGATGTTAAACCTAAAATACTGTCTAAATCTCCACTGCCTTTGCCGACTTTTAGCTGAGCCTTCATGCCTTTTTCTGTATGTTGCGAGACTTCGCAATGAATATAATAAGTGTAGTCACGGCTTGGAACAATAAAAGAAGCCGTTTTTTGACCTTTTCCGTAAATTTCAATGGTAAACATCCCTTTAGGGTACATATAGCCTGGTAAGCCATGAATCATAAATTGATGACGTATATCATCCTCATTAATAAAAGTTACATTAACACGAGCACAGCCCGGGGCTTGCCAATCTCGTTTGTCATAGGTAAACATTTTACCCTCAAAACCTTTGGTGAATTTATGTCCGGCACGAATAGTCAGATCAACCTCTTTAGAAATCTTAGGGCAATCTTTGGGTAATATGTCAGGGTTATGATTCATAATCATCCCCGTTTCATCCATTATCATTCCACCGTGGTTCATTGCTGCACAAAGAGGCAAACTGATAAAAAATAATAAAATAAATGCTTTCATTAATCAGCCCTCAATAATCCACGAAATATAAAAAATATTAGCCCAACAATCGCGCCGACTAATAAGGCAAATAAAATGAGGTGCAAGGTATTGGGGGGAAAGGTACCTGCTTCTTTTTTACCCCATAGCGCGTGTTTTTTTGCATAATAGCGATTACTGAAAAAATCATCCAAGGCATCAGGCCGCACATTGGGTAGACCTGTTGCTGATAGCATGTTTTCATAAACCATCAAGGCAATATTTCCACCTGGGCTCATGCCATCATTAGCGACAGCCGTTTCTACGTGGTCATGAAATAGCCAAACCCCTTCACCGTAGCTATGTAAACCGTCATTCGTGGTTTGTAAATTTAAATCTAAACGTTGCGCAGCGGCTAAATGGAAGACATCACGTGTGATTTGCGCTATAGGGTTTTGCTCAACGCCATCATAATCGGTAATGGTCGCTTTATGGCCATGTATGTGTACAGCAATACTACTGTGCTGCGTATTGGCAATACGGAGTTTTATATTTTCATCAGGCTTGGCGATGATTAAAGCATCACGCAAAGTATAAGGAAATGAATGGCCATTGAGTAAAAAATAATTCTCATTGGATGCACTCATATTATAAACACGGTGCATGTTTTTAGAAATTTGGCGAATATCATTAGATTCCTGAATCGTTTTAGCTAGATTTTTATCAATAGATTGATAATGTAAATCATATTCGCGTTGATACTTTTCTTTAATGGCCGCAGAAGAATAGCGAACATGACCTGCACCGACATTAAAGGTTTGCACCCAATTATTAGGTCTATTTTCTTCTACGACAAACATGCCCGCTAAACCCATCATTAAATGTTTATCAGTTTGCACGTGGCAGTGGTATAACATTGTGCCCGCATGACGTGGTTGTAATTCATAAGTACGTGTTTTACCGGGCATCACCGCTTTTTCACCGGTAATAGGAACGCCATCATTATCCCCGCCTTTACTGGTTTTAAAGGCATGATCGACACCATGAAAATGAATAGTATGTGGGAAATAGTGGGTGTTTTCTAAAGTAATATAAACCTTATCGCCTTGCTCCACACGGATAACCGGAGAAGGTGCGCGTAAAATAGCATTAGGTTTTTGTGAGCGGAAATTCTTGACACTCATACCGCGTAATTTAGGCGAAAAAGCCCACATTCCTGGCATAATGCCGGGTGCAATTTCATATTGAGGGAATACATTTGGGCTATCGGGTGTGGCCCCATTTAGTTCCAATACTTCTAATTTAATATGGATGATATCAGGATCGCCATCGCCATCAAGGTCATCAGATTTTATTAATGCATCTTCAGCAATATTGGTACTCATTAAGGTCGGCATAGAAATATGATTCATGCCTAAAACAAACGCTGCCACATCATAAGGGTTATCAGGCTCACATAAACGTGATTCCGAAATTTTCACCCCATCAATATTCTGTGCTAATCGCCACTCGGGGTGTAAATCGACACAAGGCTTATCTATTTTTAAGACTTGTTTAAACTCAGGATTAATTCCTTTGGGTAAATTAACTCCAGCAGCGCGCTGAAAAAAATCTGGCTGCTGCCAAATAGCAAGTGCGATCAATGAAAAAACAACAGGGATAAGTTGATAATAAAGGCGTTTATGAGGCATAGAGGTCAAAAAATCTAATAATGAATAAGGTGCAAAATATGATTGCCATTAATAATGGCGACTTAACGATGCCAGCGATGAGTAATGAAATCAACGGCTTCTTGTATATTTAAATCACGCGTACCACCACCGGTACGTAAATAAAATTTAGGCGTTTTATTTTGGCTTAAAAAAACAGGGCGGGGAGAGGGCAAAATAATGAGTCGACAAATGTGCTCTCCATTATTAACCACATGAAAAAGCACTTTAACAAAAGGGGCTAGGTCAGCACCTAAGTTGCTAGAAATAGCAGTCATAACAAATTGTTCAAAACCATCCTGGTCTTGTCGTTTTAATGACTGATAATCATGTTTTAAGCCGATTAAATCACCGTTATCAGAAACACCAATTAATAAAGTGCCCCCCGTTGTACTATTTAAAAAACCGGCCAGTGTTTTTAGAATGACGGTTTCTAAGTTTTTATTAACTCTTTCTTGTTCTAAATCCCAGCGAAAAGAAGATTTAAACTCTAATAAATTACTTTCGCCTTGGGCAATAATGCTGTGAATATCAGTTGAGAGTTCAAAGCTTAAGCGATTAATGCGCTGTAAGCGGCGATGTAGCATTTCGTAAATAAAAGCGATGATTAAACCAAAAAAAATGCCAATTTGAACAAAAAATAAGGCCTTTTTGGGTATTTCTCCCGTTAGCGCTTGGATTAATTGTGTGTAGGCATAATGTAATGCCGCGCCGAGCTGTAACTGTATGTCGCCTTCAATATCATAAAAAAAGACAAATTCATAAATAGGTAAAAATATAAATAAGCCGGTCAGTCCGCCAATAAGAGCAGCAAAAAAATACAGTTTAAAACGCTGTTGCCAGAGCGCTATAATTAATAAAAAAAATCGTTTCATTCCATTATCCGCCAGTGCTACTCATATGCCGCATAATCAGCGGTTGTTCTTTAAGGTTAAATTCATGTTTTTCAGGCTTTATGTCCATGGATTGAATAATTGCTTCTTTAATTAAATTTACATCATTTTTGCTATCGCGAACTACGGCTTTTAAATCAATCGAATGCTCATTACCCAGACATAAGAGTAGCCGGCCTTCAACGGTTAAACGGACACGATTACAGGTGCTGCAAAAATTATGACTATGCGGTGAAATAAAACCAACTTTAGTGGTAGTCCCAGCAATACGGTAATAATCAGAAGGGCCGGCGGTTGTTTCACTAATCTTTTCTAAACTAAAGTGCTTATCTAAATCGGCTTTAATGTCATCACTGGAATAATAGGCCTCAGCACGGTCGTGTGAACTAATGATGCCTAAAGGCATTTCTTCTATAAAGCTAATATCAATGTCAGATTTAAGTGCAAAGTTAACTAAATCAACCACTTCATCATCATTACGGTTTTTTAAGATAACCGCATTGAGTTTTATGCGCTTAAAGCCTGTTTTGATAGCGGCTTCTATGCCTTTTAAGACAACACTTAAATCGCCAGTGCGTGTTAGCTGGGTAAATTTATCAGCTTTTAAGGTATCTAAACTAATATTTAAGCGGGATACTTGTGCGGCTTTTAGTTGATCTGCACAATTGCTTAATTGGGATCCGTTAGTGGTCATTACCAGTTCATCTAATAAAGGTAAATGACCTATTTTATGTAAAAGCTCTAAAGCACCTCGCCTAACGAGTGGCTCGCCTCCGGTAATTCTAATTTTCCCTACGCCTAATTCAGTAAAACATTGCGCTAATAAAAAGATTTCTTCTAAATTTAAAATTTGCTCACGCGGTAAAAATGTCATTTCTTCAGACATACAATACACACAGCGGAAGTCGCAGCGATCCGTAATAGAAATACGCACATAATCAACAGTTCGACCAAATCGGTCAATTAAAACAGGTTTTTTCAAGGAAGAGGGCATTCACGTGGGTCGTTAGAAGAGTAGAAAAGGCACTTTAAAAAACCATTCTTACTCGGTATATAATAAGACTGATTTTATCATTTTTTCTTATAAACTACCTTTTTACTTATGACTCCATATAAAAAAATAATATTTATTATCTGCTTATTTTTTCCGATGACGGGCTTTGCTAGTGAAAAAACACTTATTCGCTTAGGTGTTCTGGCTTATGGTACGGTCAATTGGGAGTTAACCGCACTCAAAAAACAAGGCTTATTAGAAACCGAGCAATACCGCTTAAAAATAATTCCCATGGCTAACCCACAGGCAGGAAAGATTGCCTTATTATCAGGATCGGTGGATATGATTGTGGCGGACTGGATCTGGGTTTCTAGGCAGCGCTCAATGGGAAAAGGTTACACGTTTTATCCTTATTCAAATACTACGGGCGCGCTGGTTTTAGCCAAAAACAGTCAAATTAAAACCCTAGAAGACTTAGCTGGAAAAAAATTGGCGATTGCAGGGGGGGCGTTAGATAAAAATAGCTTATTACTGGGCGCAGTGATGCAAAAACAAGGCTTGGCTGATGATTTTAATAGCACAGAAAAAATTTATGGTGCGCCGGCATTATTAGCTCATGAATTAAAACAAGGGCGTGCTGATGCCTTGTTAACTTATTGGCATTATGCAGCACGCTTAGAAGCGCAAGGTTATCCGATATTGATGACAGGAGAGGGTTTGTTGCAGGAATTAGGCATAAAAGAAAAGGTACCGAGTATCGGTTATGTTTTTATTGAAGCTTGGGCTAAGCAACATAAAAAAGCGGTATTAGCCTTTTTGGATTATACCCAGCAAATGAAAAATAGATTATGTGAAAATAATGCAGCTTGGCAAGGGATACAAAAATTAACCCATGCAACTAGTGAGCAAGAAAAAACATTATTACGCCGCCGCTATTGTGCTGGACGTGTTGTTAATTGGGGTGAAGAAGGGCAGAATGCCGCTGCGCTTGTTTATCAGTATTTAAGAAAAATGAGTAAACAGCGTTTGACGGGCAGTGCAGAAATAATTGAGCCGGGAACGTTTTGGAGTAAGGCTCAATAGTTTAAAGTCTGGCGCTTATAAAAGTGGTAGCAACTAGTCAGATAAATAATATTCTATTGTTGATACCACGCGTATTTTTTTGATATGTGGGTTGTTTTTATCACGGGCTGAAATGCTAAACTGTCCTTGCGATGCACGCTTTATTTTACCTAATGTACTTTGTGAATCGGCAGCAAATTTCTGGGCAACTTCACGGGCTTTTTTAGTCGCTTCTTCGATCATCCCAGGTTTTACTTGATTAAGCCGAGTGAAGAGGTAATCCGTTTTAGAGTTGTAATTAGAGCGGGGAAAGACAATACCCTGTTTACCCAGTTCAGATAATTGAGTCATGACCAAGCGAACCGTTTCAATTTCTTTAGAATAAACAGTCACTGTTTGTAGTGCAGCGTAGCGAAACTTGGCCTTAGCAGAGCTTGAGTACTGCTGAGCAGATTTATCTGTGATGGCAGGAACTGAAATGCTAATTTCCGTTGCTTTAATATTGTTTTTTTCTAGAAATAATTTAATTTTTGCACTGCTGTCATCAATCGATTTGTATAGGCTGTCTAAGCTATTATCTGCAACGGTAAATTGAATTGGCCATATCACGATATTAGCCGTATATTCATGTTCAGATAAGCCTTTTACGGTAACACTACGTTCAAACTGTTTATATTCAATCGCTGCATTTGCTAATAAATAGCCTAAAACTGAAAGTCCAAGAAATAGAAATATGCCTGATATAAACGCGCTTACTTTGTCATTGTGTTGCATTAATATTTTCCTGTGTTTTAGGAGGGAAGGCTCTCCATCTTATATCAATAATTGTACTGACAATGATCTCATCAAATAAAGTGTTTCATCATTTTTCTAGTAAATGTATGTCTTTTGGGGGCGGTGTTTTTTGAAAGAAGGCTTTTAATTTATTAAAGATAGTTTTAATACCGCGCCATAGTTTGGGTAATAGCCATATC
Organism: Methylococcaceae bacterium; assembly: GCA_030627265.1. Classification (GTDB taxonomy): domain Bacteria; phylum Pseudomonadota; class Gammaproteobacteria; order Methylococcales; family Methylomonadaceae; genus Methyloprofundus. The sequence goes on along the minus strand of DAOUSK010000033.1, from coordinate 2,178 downwards.
ATCAATAATATAAAAATAATGAGTAAAGCAATAAAAAGTAGCGGTTGATTTAGTGCCATCCATAAACCACCAACAACAGCAATATCCTCTAAAATTGAGGCGGTCCAATTACTGAAGGGTTCGGGAGAGGTATTGATTAATACGCGACTGCCTGCTTTTATAGAGTGGGTGCCTAGTGCAATTCCACCGCCTAAAATACCTGAAGTAACAGCGGCAGCAGTGGAAATGTCACCCACTGAACCAGCGGCTAAAAGCACCGCTGCGGGAACCCTTACAAAGGTATGAATCATATCCCAGCCTGTATCAACGCCAGGAATTTTGTCAGCGAAAAATTCAACGCCATACATTAAACCTGCAGCGCCTATAACCATAGGATTACTGAGTACTTGCAAGCCTGGAGGTAAGTCAATATTACCCGTTGCTCCTGCAATGCCTAAAGTTAAAAGTGCGGCATATAGGTTAATGCCACTTGCCCAAGCGACTCCCATACTTAAAGCGATAAGTTGTATGATTTGTTGGTATTCTTCCATGGGTTACTCCTATAAAATAATGTTTTAGGATGCTCTTAAAACATTGTAAAACATTATTTTATTTACTTATATAGAGTGCGACGATTAAATTTAAGAAAGGAAATAATAATGTATTTAGGAAGATCGGCTTTTTTAAGGTGGGTGACGTTATGTGGCCTGTTATTAAGTGTATATTTTTACAGTACGGTTTCTATTGCTAAAGCGGATACGCGTGAAAATTTTGGCTATGGAGAGCAGTATGTGTTTTTACAATCGGGTTATGGGCGAGGGTTTGAGTTTAGCTTTGTAGGCTCGGGGGATGGTAGTGATGTGAGCTATATGGCAGTTTTTCCTGGTTTTGGGGTGGGTATCTCAGATGTTTTAGCAACAGAGAGCTGGTATCGTGGCAATTTTGATCTTATTTTACAGGCAGAAGTGATTGGTAATTTTCAACCTGTGGGTGGTTATTCATTAGGCGGTGCTTTTCTGTTTCGCTACAATTTTTTGGCAAGTAAAAAGTTTGTGCCTTATGTTGAAATTGGGCTAGGCTTTGGTTATCTGGATTTTAATTTACAAGACCAATCAGACGGTTTTGTTTTTTCACCACAAGGCAGTTTAGGCGCGCATTATTTTATAACAGATGATTTTGCTATCAATGGCGCTTGGAAAGTACATCACATGTCAAATTCAGGGATTAAACAGCCCAATAATAGTATTAATGCCAATGTGTTTTTATTGGGTGTGAGTTACTTTTTTAAATAAGCTGAATTCAAGTCATAAATGGGCTACGCACTTAAGACGTGACATCACCGTAGGGTACGCATTGCGTACCTTTCGGATCATAAGGGTATGCAATGCACATACCCTACATAAACTTATCCCGTCTTAAGTGGTAGCCTACATTCCTAAGCACTGCGTAAACACCGCCCATCTAACGCATTATAAATAGCAGTTGGTTGCTGTAATTGGCTGGTTTCTCCTGCTAAAATCCAAACCTCTTGCGCGGAAAAATGCTGGCGAACGGCTAAAGCAGATCTAGCCGGCGCTTGTTGGCTAATATTAGCACTGGTAGAAATAATAGCGCCACCAAATTGCTTACAAAGTTGCTGTACGATTGGGTGGGCGCTAACGCGGATTGCTAGCGATGAGTGTTGGCCTTTTAAGTATTCAGGTACCCAATTTTGTGCAGGGACAACCCAGGTCACTGGCGCGGGCCAAGTGGGTAATATGCGCTTTAACATTGCCTCGCTAGGGTTTACAAAAGGGGATAGCTGAGAAAAATCGCTAGCAATTAAGATTAGACCTTTATGCATAGGGCGCTGTTTAAGCGCCAGCAACTGTAAAGCTGCGGCTTCATTGAGTGGATCACAGCCTAAACCATAAACTGACTCAGTGGGGTAAGCAATAATACGACCTTGCTGTAGAGCTTTGCTCGCCATGCGAATTTTAAAAAAGGGTACTTTATTCAACGGCAAAATCCACGATATCTTTAAGTTTAAGATTCATCTTTTTTGCGAAATCATTAAGCTTGTCGTTAGAGCCATTAGTTGGCATTAAATGAGTTCTCACGCGTATTTTTCCTTGGTATTCATAGACGATGACATTACAAGGCATATGGCGAATACTTTCTGGCGATAATTCTAATAAGGTTTTTGCATGGGTCAGGTTG
>DAOUSK010000051.1 GCA_030627265.1 Methylococcaceae bacterium | reverse complement strand
TCTTGCGCGAGGCGCGTACAAATAGCAGAGCCAATATCGCCGCTGCCGCCAGTAATGAGTGCTTTTTTCATGGTTGGGTATGAATAACGGTTGCTCGGGCATCAAGCAATAAAATGTTGTGACTATCGGTAATACGGAATGAATAAACCGCGCCATTCTCTATTTTTAGCTCTGCGCTGGCTTCTATATGCAAGGTGCTAGTAATGTTATCTAAGGTATCAATATGAAAATGCGCCCCACGCACTGCTGCCAAAAATCCAGGGGAAGATTTTCCTGATAATAAACCGCCGTGTATTGCCATAGATTGCGCACCATATTCGATAAGATGTATGGCAGACAAACTATTATTCAAGCGTAACGGGTTGTTACTGGATAAATGTGACTGCGTTGAGCAATTAATTTGTTTATCACCCCATGAATCAACTTGATCAATTAACATCATTGATTCTGCGTGGGGGATTAGGTGTGCAAATTGTGTTTGCTTGATGGGCTTATGTTCGTTCTTCAGCTTTTGCATAGACTAAACCTCGTTCTCGTTTTCCTACAGCGATAACATAAATGACTATTTCGTTGTCATTGACTTCATATACCAAACGATATCCGGCTGAACGAAGCTTGATTTTATAGGTATTCTCAAAACCTCGTAATTGACTGGCAATATTATGAGGATTTTCTGCTCTTTCTAATAATTTTTTTTTGAATTGTTTTTGTAGTGGTGGTGCTAATTTTTTCCACTCTTTCAGAGCGCTGGGTAAGAATTTTATTTTATAAGTCATCAAAACTTACTTCTATTGCATCCTTTTTTTCATGGGCTCGTTCCCTGACAATTTGTGCTAGCTCAAAATCTTCCAGTTTATCCATTAACCATTCATAAGTTTCTGCAGGTATAAGATAAGCAGCAGGAATATTGTGATTAAGGATTGCGATAGAAGATCCTTCAGCTGCGTTTATTAAAGCCGTTGGGTTCTTTTTTAATTCTGAAATACTGGCAGAGCAGCTAGATAAAATTTGTCTCATATTGGCACCATAAAAAGACTAATAATTAGCACTTATTATAGGGTCATTATTAGGTCTGGCAAGGAGGATGTAATAAATTGTTATGCTTTGTGAGTAAACCATATCTTTCTTTGCTCCTAATCTCTGAGGCTGTGAAAGGATCCTCGCGCCAATGCTGATGAATGCATAGATTAGGACAGCCCTATTCGTGCGATTGGATATCTACATTGATGCACTAAACTTAAGAAAAATGGGATTTGAGTATACTGACGGTGAACTGAGCACAGGTCAATCTCCTTAAAATTTTATTGTCCATTGTTCTGCCAATAATCATAAAAATTAAACCAGTTATATGGCGTTTCTAGCATTTGTTTTTCGAGTATATCGACGTATTTTTGCGTATAGGCTTGTATATCTTGCTGCCTCGTTTTTCGATTCAAAATGACTTCTTCGGCGAGTAATTCAAAATGGATTTTATAGCGGTTGCCACCCAAATAAACCCCAAAAAAGACAATCAGTGGGACTTTTAAAGCGGATGCCATAAGAATAGGCGCGGTAGACATTTTAACCGGTTCACCTAATAGCGTGCAGATAACGGTTTTTTCTCTGCCATCGCCCATAATTCTATCGCCCAATAAACCCACGGTTGTGCCGCTATCAATGGCTTCTTTTACTTTTAATAATCCACTAGGTGAACCGTCTAAGGTAATTAATGTGCTGGCTACATCAGCATTCAGGGCGTTAAGCACTTGCACCATCATCGGGGCTTGATGTTCGTACATTAAAATTTTAATCGGTAAAGGATAGTTGCTCACGGCATAGCTGCGTAAGACTTCAAAACTGCCGATATGACTGCCTAGAAGCAGGCAGCCAGTGCCATCTTTACTGTAACTTAAAGGTACGTTTTCAGAGGGGAAAGTAATGTCTAGTTTATTAAACTGTCCCGTTAATAGATAAACGCGGTCGAGAATAGTAGAGGCAAACGCATGTATATGTTTGGCGCTATCTAGCCAAGTGGCTTGACGCTTTAAAACGCGCGTTAAATATTGTTGCGAGGCTTGGCGCTGTGGCTTGGCAAATAATAAGTAATAGCCAGTAATGGGGTAAAGAAAGCTGCGCGCAATGGGGCGACCTAAGCGTAAAGCAATCCAGCGAATTGCTTTTAATGCAAGGGGTGTGCTGCGCTCTTTGTTGTCTTGCCAATGCTTAGTCATGATGTTTTTCCTCTTTAGCGGCCATAATAAAAGTGCCTGTGACTAGCGTTTCTGCTTCTCGCAGGCAGGTAAATTTAATACTGTGCGCTGAGGGTTGAGAGAGAGAGATGCTAAAGTCTTGATCAGGCAGTAAAGGGTGTAAGAATTTGGCCTGGGTCAAGGTGCAGATTCGGTCGTTGGGAAATGTCGTTAAAAGCTGTTGTTGCACATAATTTAATAGCACTACGCCTGGCACAATCGGGTTATTTGGAAAATGTCCGGCAAAGCAGGGGTGTGTCGCAGGGATGCGGTAGTGCTGTTTATTGGCTAACATTTGTTGTGTCTGTATCAGTTGTTCAAGTTCTGTTTTGAGTAGTTTACCCAACTTATTACGCGGTAGGGCATAAACTTGATAGAGGGCTCGGGGTAAAAAGACTTCATCTATTGCGAAGCGTAAATGCTGAATAATGATTTTTTTGGAGAGTTTGCTAACCACGATGGCGGAAAGGCGTTCATTTTTACTAAAAAAGAATACGCCATCTTCAATGCCTGCAATATCGGTGAGTTGTTGGTTTAGCTCGTGTAATGAGGCTCTTTTTCCTGCGATTTTAATTAAATCTGCGGAGCGCCCAAGTAGGCTAAAGTGTCCCTTATCATTTATTTCAAACGTATCATCTAAGATCAGAGGCTTAATAATATGCCCGCCTTGTAAAGCAAACTGTTGATTGTTTTGTGTTAGCTGAATGCCGGCATACGTTTTCCAGTGCGATGACTTACTTGTTTGGCGCGAGGCAAAAGAGAGCGTTTCGGTACTGCCAAATAACTCAAAAAGAGGCGCGTTTAAATTTTTTTCTATCTGTTGTGCAAGCGATTTATTCGTAGGGGCTGTTGAAGAGAGAATGAATTTGATATCGCTCCAGTGACCTTGTGTTTGGCTGCAAATTTTTAAATGTCTCGGGGTAGAAACGAGCATTTTTTCTGCGCTAATATTGGCCAGTGTTTGACGGATATCTTCAGGATAAAATGGCCGGCTATTGTGTAGTGTTATTTGAGAAAATAACACCCAGAAAAAAGAGGTTTCCAAACCGTACATATGCTGCATAGGCACAGTGGAAAGTAGGGTTATTTGTTTGTTTTTCAGATCAAATCGCTGTAATGCAAGTTCGGCTGATACTTGAAATTCGTGCCATGTTTTTATAACCGCTTTAGGTTTTCCTGTGCTACCCGAGGTAAAAGAAATAGATAAGGGGCGGTCAATATCAATTAGTGGGCAAGTTTGGCTGCTTTTTTCTAGTAAATGATGGCTAATATAGTAATCGGCATTGAGGTTGTCATCACTTAAGATATAGCTATCAGGATAATCTGCGCTTAAATTAGCTAAAGTATTAGCACTTTGGTTGGCGGGTAGTAATGATATTTGTTGGCGTAGACAAACGGCTAGATAGCTAACTATAAAAAGATAACGGTCTTGGCAAAGATTGATTGCATAGCTTTTGGTCGGTAATTTTGTACTTAAATCCGTTGCGTGAGCTAATAAATCAGCACGGGTTATTTGTGATTTATCAGAGGAAACACATAAAATGGTATTAAGCGTATTTTTAAGTGAGTTGCTTAAGTTAATCATTTTTTTATTTTTTTTGGTCAAAGGGGGGAATAAAATAGTGTGATTTTAAATGTAAGGAAATGTATTCTAGCTTTTCCTCTGAATATTATTCAAGTGGTATGCTTTCTATTTTCTTGGTAGTCAGGCTATAATTTGAATCTCGTTTTTTATTAAAATAAATGAAGGAAAATAGAATGATCAATAAATTAAAAGCAGTTTGTGTAGCAGGAGCAATGGTAGCAGTAACAGGGTGTGGATCTACTGTTCCTATTGGTGCAATCATTACCGATGTTAATTTACCTATTGCAGTAACATCTGTGAACAGTGCTGGAACAAAAACAGGTGAAGCAAGTTGTATCAGCTACCTGAGCATGGTTGCTAAAGGTGACTGTAGCATTGAAGCGGCTAAAAAGAATGGTAATATTACGACTGTTACAAGCGTTGATTGGCATTACGACACTATTTTAGGTATTATTAATAACTATAAAGTTACTGTACACGGTAAGTAATTTAGTTATTTTTATATCTTAAAATTAGAGCCAAGCTATACTTTGCTTGGCTCTGGTTTTAAATGCTTCAATAATTTTAATTCTATTAAAATTATTTTCTAGATAACATCTGAGTTAAGTGTATCTTCAGTCTATTTTAATAGAAACAGTGAGATAAGCATTGAACGCTGAGATGTCACATACCTGTTTTCATATTGCTTCCTTTCTTCAGCTTCCTCGACTGCAAGTTTAATAACATCCAAATAAAATTTGATAGGAACTGATTTATGTCTGCCAAGAAAAATATTGCTATTTTAGGTGCTGGCCCCGCGTCAAGTACACTGGCGATTCGCTTGTGCAACGAGGGCTGTAAAGTGGTTATTTTTGCAACGCCCGAACAAGCGCCGATTTTAGTGGGCGAATCTTTAGTGCCGATGATTATTCCTATGTTACAAGACCTTGGAGTTGAACAAGAGGTTGCCGAATATAGCGTATACAAACCAGGTGCTTGTTTTACTTATAATGCCGATGAAGTGTTTGAGTTCCGGTTTAGCGAGACCCCCAGCGATTTACCCTCTTATGCTTATAACGTGCCTAGAGATAAATTTAATGCCACTTTGCTCAATGCGGCACTGCGAGCAGGAGCAAAGCTAGTTAATCGAAAAGTGATACTGAGCCAGGTAGCGGACTCAGAAGACCTTAAATTAGATGATGATTCCTTACAAGCAGCAATTGGATATTGGGATAAGTCTGAGCCTGATTTAATTGTTGATGCCGCAGGACGGGCTAATTTAATAGGGCGGTTGCTGGCAGTTCCTATGCAAAAAGGGCCTCGGCAAGATGTTGCTTTATTTGCACATGTTGATCAAACGGAATTAGTGGATTCAGGATATGTGCATAATGATCGAATAGATCATGGCTGGTGCTGGCGTATCCCGCTGCAAGGCAAAGTGTCGTTAGGCTTTGTTGTGCCAGAAAGTTATGCGCAAGAGCAAGGAAGCACACCCGAAGAGCAATATGATAATTTATTAAAGAATGATAGCGTTTTGCAAGCGTTAGCACCTAATGCGCAACGGGTAACGCCAGCACTTCGATTTAATAATTACCAGTCTATTTCTGAGCGCTTATGTGCCGGTAATTGGGTGATGTTGGGTGATTCAGGGGGATTTGTTGATCCTGTGTTTTCTAGCGGCATGCTGATTGCTATGGATAGCGCGAATAAATTGGCTGATACGATTCTTCAGGATAAACCTCTTTCTGACTATGAAGTAGCTATTAAGTTACACTTAAATTCATGGTTTGAAATAGTCGATTATTTCTACAATGGGCGTTTAATGAGTAGTATTAAAGTGGGTATGATGATGCCCGATAATGCCATTAACCGCTTTATCTATCGCTGGGTGAGTAGCCATGTTAGTCGAATTTTTAGTGGTGCGGCGGCAAGTAACCCATTTAGCCTGAAGTTGCTGAGATTTCTGGTTAAATATGGCTTAAAAGACCGAAACCCTGATGATTACAAAATTAATTAACCAGCCTACTTTAAGGTTTAAACAATGAGTGTAGTAAGCTTGAGTGAAGAAGAAATTGCACAGCAATTATGTGCTTTTTTGCGCGAAAATGTATTAGCGCCACAAATAGAAGTAACACCTGATACGGCGCTATCAGAAATAGGCGTGGATTCTTTTTCTTTGATGGAAGTTGTCTTATTTATTGAACGAAAATTCGGGCTGGAGTTACCTGCTGAAGCCTTAACGCTAGAAAATATTGCTAGTGTCGCAACTTTAAGCGCTTATTGCGTTGCGCATTTAAATAGTCTGAGCGTATGACGGCAGAGCCTTCGTTTCCAGAGAGTATGACTTTAAATGGCGCAGATTTTTTTCTGTTACAGCTGGATCGTATTATGTGGAAGGTCAGTGGTCAGAGGAATGTCTGTATCTTTTCTGTCACTTTACAAGAACGCTTGGAATATGAAGATTTAGAAAAGGTCTTAGCTGCTAACTCGGCTTACCAATGGGTTTGTCGCTTACGCCTAAAAAATTCATGGCCATTTACTTTAGCAAAATGGGAGTATAAGGCTAAGTTAATATTGCCTGAAATAGAACAGTACCAAGGTAATGAGCAGGATGGTTTACCTGAGAGCTTACTCAATGAACCTTTTAATGTCAGCAGAGATGCCCCTTTTAAAGTGAGTTTGGTGCAGATTTCTGGTCAGGGATCGCAGCTTGTTTTTACTTGGCATCACGCCCTAATGGATGCGCATGGCGGAGAAACCTTTATCCGTCATTTAGGTGGCTCGGAGAGCATGCAAGGTATCGACTGGTTTACTAACGAGCAAAGGAGCTTACTGCCTTTGCGAGAACGTGCCGACATTGCGTTAAAGATGAAAGAGTTTTTATGTGATGTGTCGAGATTACCCTTTAATTCCTTTGCTCATAAAAATAAGACTAAGCAAGCTGTCCATTATCGAGTGCTTTCGTTTACCCAGGCGCAGAGCGAGCTTATTACGAAGAATGCGCGTGAGCAGGGTGCAGGTTTTTTAGTTAGTGCCTTTTATTTGGCGGCGACAGCGTGTGCAGTTGCTAAGGTGCAAAGCAAAAAGATGCCTTTAGCCGGCGATATGGTTATTCCTATTCCTTTAGATCGCCGGAAGCGTGGCGTGCATAGCCCTGTTTTTGGTAATCAAGTGAGCTTTCTTTTTTACCGTATTCCGCTAGCGGCTTTAACGAATGTCAAAATCTGTGTTGCTGAATTAATTAGCCAAATGAAATCCTTAATGCGTGCTGATAATCCTAGCGATTATTTAGTGATGATGGATTTTTTAAGGCGCGTACCGGGATGGTTGTATCGAATGCAATTAAGCTCGCCAACAAAAGGGCAGATGGCGAGTTTTTATTATTCGGATACTGGGGATTCATTGGATTTATATGATGAAATGTTTGCTTGTGGTGTTAAAAATGCTGTGCATTACCCACCTAATATGTCTCCGCCTGGCGTGACTTTTGTGTTTAGTCGATTTAAAGGGGCTTTACAGTTGACGCTGGGTTATATGGATTCCGCGCTAAATCAGCAAGAGCTAGAGCAGCTGATGGCTGAGCTACAGCTGGGTTTATTAGGCGCAACAAGCGAATAGCGAATATGAAATATGATGTTGCCGTTATAGGCGCAGGTGCGGCAGGTATTGCAGCGGCTATTGCTGCGGCTGAATCAGGAGCCAAGGTGGTGTTAATTGAGCGCTATGGTTTTGTGGGGGGCTTAGCAAACTCTGCGATGGTGGGGACAATTTGTGGACTTTTTTATCGTCATCTCTCTGTTGCGCATTATGCTGTTCAGGGGTTTGCACGCGAGTTTTCTGAACGCCTACAAAAGAGCAGCGGAACGTCGCCTGTTATGTTTTCAGAGGGCTTGCATTTTGTGCCTTATCAGCCCAGTGCATTTCATCAGCAAGCCATACTGCAATTGCAGCAGGCGGGTGTTTCTATCATGTTACAGAGCCATGTTAGTGCGGTAGATATTTGTTCTGCAAAGATTAAAGCATTACATATTCAATCAGCAGGGAACTTGGTTCATTTAAGGGCTGAGGCGATGGTTGATTGTACGGGTAATGCACAGCTATCAATGTTAGCGAATGTAGCCAGAATAGAACAAGCGCATTATCAATCAGGGGCGTTTGTATTTCAGGTCATTGGTTTACCAGAAATGGAACTCAGATCACTAACCTTAAATCTGATTCGATGGATTAAGCGCGGCATACAAAAAGGCGCACTCAATTCAGAATGTGAGCGTTTATCCATTATTCCTGGAACCGTTAAAAAGGGCGTAGGCTTATTAAAGTTAGGCATGCCTGAGCTGTTTGATGGAACGCCAGCGTGTTTGACTCAATATGAGATTGATGCGCGCTCGCGTAGTGTTGAGATTATCGATTATTTACGTGCTAATGAGCCAGAATTAAAGGATTTAAGGATTAGTGCAATGGCAACGGAAGTGGGCGTGCGTACTATGTCACGTTCGCAAGGTATTCAAACACTAGAAGAATCGGATGTATTGACTTGTGCTAAACCGGCTGACGGCATTGCTATCGGTGCTTGGCCAATCGAGTTATGGGGTGTAGAAAAAAAGCCTGAGATGATCTATTTTGCAGAGCATGAGTGTTACTGGATTTCTGCTAATACGCTGGTCTCAAAGTATTTAGATAACTTGTTTTTTGCTGGCAGATGTATTTCTGCGACAGAGCGAGCTATTGCATCCGCACGGGTGATAGGCACTTGTTTTAGTACAGGGTATGCGGCAGGTATGCTAGCCGCTGAATATGCAAATCATGGTGTTTGGCAGAAGGCCATTGATACAATTCAAGAGAAACAAATTTTTAAAGAAGAGAGCGAATGAATTCAAGCTATCAATTACTAGAGTTTGCAGCGCAGTCATGGCCTGATAGGACTGCGATAATAGAGACAGGCGGCACGGTCAGTTATCGTGAGCTATATGAACAAACGGAATTACTTAAAGCAGAATTATTGCAGCTTGGTTTAGCCAAGGGGCAGGGCTTAGGCATTATGGGGCGTAATGGCAGTACTTTTATTGCCATGATGTTAGCGGGAATGGGCTGTGGCATCGTTGTTTTGCCTATTTCGCATCAATTAAAAGCGGCAGAAATTGACTGTCTTATTAAAGATACAAAGTTACATGCAGTGCTTGATGACTTGTCAGGGGTGCAGCCGGTTGATGCTGAGCTAATAATGCTTTCTTGTGGGCAACAAAAATTACGTTTTGCTTGGGTTGATGAAACAAGCCATGGAGTATTAACGCCCTTAAATGAGGCTGCTTTTATCCGATATACATCAGGAACAACGGGGAATAGTAAAGGTGTTGTTTTATCGCATCAACGTATTTTAGAGCGTGTAGACGCGGCTTCTAAAGCGTTAAGCTTAACGCCAGATGATGCGGTTTTGTGGGTGCTACCGATGGCCTTTCATTTTTTAGTCACCATTCTGGTTTATATTCGATCGGGTGCGCGACTTATTATTTGTAAGGATTTATTAGCGCAGACGATCATTAACGATGCTAACGAGCATCAAGCAACTCTTTTATATGCTTCACCCATGCATTTTCGCTTATTAGCGGCAGATGCCTCGGGTAAGCAAATGCCAACGGTGACGCAGGTTATTTCAACATCCGCAGGGTTACCTATTGATATTGCCGACGCTTTTGCTAAACGATTTAATCTAGCGGTGACACAAGCTTATGGCATTATTGAAATAGGTTTGCCTTTATTAGATAGCTTAGGGGGAAAGAAAAAAAATCCTCGAAGTGTTGGTTTTCCCGCTGAAGGTTTTTCTGTTGAATTGTTAAATGATAATAATAAGCCTGTTGTAGAAGGAGAGGTAGGGCGTTTGGCCATTCGTGGCCCCGGACTATTTGATGCTTACCTTACGCCGTGGCAAACAGCGGATGAAGTGATGGTTGATGGTTGGTTTATGACGGGAGATCTTGCGCAGCGAGAGATTGATGGCAGAATTGTCATTTGTGGACGTGAAAAATCAATGATCAATGTTTCTGGAAATAAAGCCTTTCCCGAAGAAATTGAAGCCGTATTAGACCTGCACAGTGCCATTGAAAAATCTCGTGTCTATGGTCAAATACATCCGTTGATGGGGGAGATTGTCTGTGCTCAAGTGGTGTTGGTGAATAATGCAGTATTGGATGTAGAAGAGGTTTTGCGTTTTTGTCGGGTACAGCTTTCTACTTATAAAGTGCCTCAGCGACTAAAACAAGTTGAATCCATTACACAAACCCAAAGTGGTAAAATTAAACGAGTTTAATGGTTAGCCGTATGCATATTCGCTATTTATTAATGCTGTTTTTGAGCTTAATATGGTTTGGATGAGTAAAATAAAGATTGATGTCTCTTAAATTGACTGGAAATGCTTGTGATTAAACACTACTGGGAATGGTTTTTATTATTGATGGGCCTTATTTATTGGGCTATTACAGCACCAGTAATTTCAATGACAGGGACTGTTTTGAGTGTTGTACTACCGCAAAAAATAGCGCTTAGTTGTGGGCGCTTTCTATTGCAGAAAGACTTTCAACTGTTCATTTTTTTATTAAAAGTAACGGGGTTACTAATTTTAGATGACAAAGCATTAAAGTCTTTGGCGGGGCATAAAGAAGCGATTATTATCGCGCCTAATCATACCGCTTTATGGGATATTGTCTTTATTGCCGCGCAAGTGCCAGAGGCTGTCTGTGTGATGAAAGGGAGTATTTTAAGTAATCCTTTATTAGGTGGAGGCGCGCGGCTTGCAGGCTATATTCCCATCAACTCCATTAGCCAAATGTTAAAACTGGCGGTGCAGCGCTTAAAACAGAATGAAACCTTATTAATGTTTCCAGAAGGAACACGCACAAAAACAGATGCTCAATGGTTAAACCCTTTAAAAGGAGGGGTAGCCTTACTCGCAAAACGAACGAAAGCGCCGGTGGTACCCGTTTTTATCCGTAGTAATACGCGTTTTTATGAGAAAGGCTGGCCTTTATATAAAAAGCCCGAGTTCCCTTTGAAAATAAGCTTTAGTGTTGGGGTTCCCATATTAAGGCATGAAACTGAGTCGGTACAAGAATTTAGCCAGCGTTTAGAACAAATTTATTTGGATGAGTTGGCAAAACCACATCCCTTACGAAGAATGCAAAACACAAAATTATGAATAATAAGCCTGAAGTATCAAACAGTCATTTACTGCTCATTCCTAGTTACAACACAGGGGCATTATTAAAAATAACAGTAGAAGAAGCACTACAGGAATGGTTGCCTATTTGGGTCATTATTGATGGTAGCGATGATGGTAGCGAGGATTTGTTATTGCCATTGCAAGAACAATACCCTGACTCTTTGCGCATCATAAAATTGCCACAAAACATCGGCAAAGGTGCTGCGATACTTGAGGGTATTAGGCAAGCCCCTGCAGAGGGTTTTACGCATGTATTAACGATGGATGCAGATCATCAGCACCCAGCCAATTATATTCAGAAATTTATGCAGCTCTCTATCGACAACCCTGAATCGATGATTTTAGGTGAACCGGTGTTTGATGATTCAGCGCCAATGATCCGAGTTCAAGGGCGGCGTATTTCTAATGGGTGGGCAAAATTAGAAACGATGGGATGGGGGATTCATGATTCTTTGTTTGGGATGCGTGTTTACCCTATTCAAGATTTAATCGCCGTTATGTACTCTACGCGCTGGGCGAGGCGTTTTGATTTTGACCCTGAAGTAGCTGTGCGTATGGCATGGCGGAGAGTCCCAATCATCAATATTTCTACGCCTGTGCGCTATATTGATAAAGCAGATGGTGGCGTGAGTCAGTTTAAATATGGTCGCGACAATATCTTATTGATCGGTATGCACCTTCGTTTATTTACTGGTTTTTTGTCGCGTCTTCCTATGGCGTTATTGAGGGCAATCTGATGTATTTTTCGAAAAATAATCAATAACCGTGCCCTGTAGAGGAAATCAGTTAAAATAGCCCTTTTTGATTTAAGTGTAAGTAAGGAAAAGCATGTCACAAGAATTGATCGCAGAATTAAAAACATTATTTATTGAAGGATTGCACTTAGAAGATGTCAGTGCAGAAGAGATTGCTGCTGATGACCCTCTGTTTGGTGAAGGCTTAGGGCTGGATTCAATTGATGCGCTGGAAATTGCCGTTTTATTAGATCGTCAATACGGCGTTAAAATCACCTCAGAAGATGACCGTAATCAAACTATCTTTGCTTCGTTAAATTCATTAGCTGAATTTGTGACGGAAAATAGAAGTAAATAAGCAATCGATGAGAATTGTATTACGTAGCCTTATTACCAGCTTACTATTCTTGCTTTATCCATACCTAGTTTATAGAGGCATACAAGAAGGCGTGGTTTGGTTTGCGCCTATTATTATCGCCAACCTTTATTTATTTCAGGCTATAAAATCAAAAACAGCGCAGGAACGGTTTAACAATTTAGATATTGTTTTTCTATTGCTCTTAGGGTGTATTTTTTATCAAGATTTAGTCGCTAAGTTAATCCCAATTTTTATACAGCTGAGTTTGATGAGTTTTTTTGGAAAAACTTTGCGTAAAGGCAAAGGGCCATCTTTAGTTGAACGCTTTGCCAGCTTAGATTTCCCTGAAATACCACCCGTGGTTAGTCGTTATTGTCGTCATTTAACCATGATGTGGACGGGTTTTTTTGCCTTTAATGTCGCTGCTTGTATTGTGCTGGCATTATTTGCTCCCGTTTCATGGTGGGCGCTTTATACAGGGGTTATGATTTTTGTATTATCAGGTGTACTAATGATAGGTGAATATATCTGGCGGCATTTTTTCTTTCGTACCATTAAAATAGAGTTACCTGATAGACCTATTCCTGGGGTTAAAGACTCTATAAAGGGAATGATTATTAATGGTCGGACAATTTGGCAGGATGTAAGGGCGAGTTAACCATAAATGATAAAAAAGATTGCAGCGGTATTTTTATTGAGTTTGTCAGCTGTTGGCTATGCCCAAGAGTCGATAGAAAGCGTTATGGCGCGGATGAAACCTGATGTTGCGGTGAAAATTTCTTATCAAGAAACGCGCTATATGGGCTTGTTTGATGATGAATGGCAGGGTAGCGGTACTTTATATGCTGAAATTCCTGATGTCATGCTCAAACAACAATTACAGCCAGAGCTTGAAATGATGGCGGCGCAAGGTAGCCAACTAACCTATTCAAAACCTGCAACGCAAACCTTTCATCAGTTACAAATAGATGAAAGTAACCCGATGATGGCGAGTTTAGCCGCTTTTAAAGGGATGATGACGGGTAACCTGGTGTATTTACGCCAGCTTTATGAGTTAAAATTTACTATCTCAGAATTGTCATGGACGCTAGAGATGCTTGCTAAAGATTACGAGGAAGGCGAAGAACCGGTTAAAATTATTATGCAGGGACTCAATGAGCAAGCGGCTAATAAAATGGCCGTGATTTTACCGGATGGTGATCGTAGTTCTTATGAATTAAGCCAGCCACAACAAGGTTTAGCCGTTAAAGCCCAGTTAGCCGATTTATTACAGTCACTTCAAAGGCATTAAATATGCGTCCTTCTTTAGCCTCGCTATTCTTTTTCCTCTGCTTGCCTTTATTAATTGCCATTTCTGTTTTTACCACGCATTTTCAAACCAATATATCCGCCTTTGTTATTGCTGGTGATAATGCCGAAGAAATTTTATTAGCCAGTGAAATACAGTCAGGCACCTTATCAAGGCGTTATATTTTATCGATTGATGCAGGGGAAGGGCAGCAAGTTTCCGCCGCTTTTACTCAAGCGTGGTTAAGCCAGTTGAAATCTATTTCGGGTGTTGTTGATGTTTGGGCAACCGATGAGAAAAGAGGTGCTTTAGCTGCATTATCTGCTCTTTATGCCCCGCATGCCGCGCAATTATATAGTCGTCATCCAGAGCAGGCGCTTACAGAGATATTGACTGAATCCGCTTTAGATGAACGTGCAGCAGGATTAAAGCAGGCCTTGTTATCACCGCAAGGGCAGATGATTAAAAAGATAGCTGTGCAAGATCCGTTGCTATTATCTTTAAATGGCTTTAAAAATCTTGCCGCGCAATTTAAAAATCAAAATGACACGGTCTCACAATACGCTAATTTCATTTTAGAAACGCAAATGTCTGGCATGAACGTGCCTGAGCAAATACAAATTCAAACGCAAATTAATGCGATGTTTGCCACTCAAAAAAGTGCAAGTCAGAAAAATTATCAACTTGATATGACGGGTATCCCCATGTTTGCCGCTGCTACGCAATCAATGATGGAAACCGATATTAAGCTTGTTAGCATTATCTCAACGATTGCGCTGACATTATTGTTCCTGTTTATTTTTCGCTCATTTCGGGTGATGTTCTGGGTTTTTTCCTTGCTGATGACCGTGATGGCGGTGGCGGTTATCGTCACTAACCTAGTGTTTGGCTCGGTACATGGTATGACTATCGCCATTGGCTCTACCTTGATTGGTATCTGTATTGATTATCCGATTCATGTCCTAGTGCATGCGCAAGGAATGGAATATGCGCAACGCTTAAAGATCATCAAAAAGATTTTCCCTAGCCTGTTAATGGGCGCGCTCACCACGTTAATTGGTTATGTCGCGTTAGGCTTATCAGGCTACCCTGGTTTTCAGCAAGTCGCGCTGTATACCGGCACGGGTATTATTGTGTCGTTATTATTAACTCGGTATTTATTCCCCAAATTAATGATGGCTGAAGCAAAAGTAGTCGCCCCTTTTCGTTTTATTGCTTTTTGGCCCGCGTTTTGTCAGCGCCATCGGCGGAGCTTAGTTGGTGCTGTGTTAGTGCTATCGGTGGCAGGACTCGTACAACTAGATCGTTTGCAATGGATGCAAGATTTACAGCAATTAACCCCCGAGCTGGATTACCTGAAAGTGCAGGATAAAAAAATTCGCGACCGATTGGTCAGTATGGAGCCCGGGCGCTTTGTACTGGTTAGCGGTGATTCCCTTGAAGCGACTTTGCAGCGTGCAGAACAAGTGTACTTGCGTTTAGATAAGGTCAAACAAACGGGCGGATTAGAAGATTATTTTGGGCTATATCCTTGGGTATTATCCGAGCAACAGCAATTAAAAAATCAGCAAGTTTTATTATCTGCTTTAACAAATGAACAGCGTGATTTCTGGCAGCATGCTTTGCAAAAACAGGGCTTGTCGGTGCAACGCTTAGGTGATTTAGATTATAGCCAGCGTGAAGTATTAACGGTGCAGCAAGTTTTACAGTCTCCAGTGGCTAAGCTTATGAGCAGCCAGTTAGTTTTATCTGATCAGCAGAATTTATTAATTATTTGGCTGACAAATCACAAGCCCGAGGCGTTACAAGCTGCCTTAGCCGATATGCCGCATGTGCATTATTTTAGCCAGCGCGATATGCTCAACCGTATGGCGGTGGATTATCAGCAAAGAGCACAAATGACGCTATTAGCCGGTTTGGCTTTAATCGCCTTGTTATTGTGGTTACGTTATAAAAGCATTTTATTGACGCTGCAAACCTTAGCGCCCGCTTTTTTAGCTGCGTTACTAATTTTGGCATTGTGGGCTTGGACGGGCGAAGCGATTAGCTTTTTACATTTAGTCGGATTTTTATTAGCCGTCGCTATCTGTGTTGATTATGGTATCTTTTATCAGGAAAACCGTAGCGGCCATTTAGTTTTAACCTATCAAGCCATGGCGGCCTCAATGATGACTAGTGCATTAGTGTTCGGCTGTTTGATTTTTGCGCAAACAATGATGTTACAGACATTGGCTAAAGTTGTTAGTTGTGGTGTGGTCTTAGGGTTTTTGCTGTGTCCGATATTGATTAGGCCTAAATAGGGTTATA
>DAOUSK010000009.1 GCA_030627265.1 Methylococcaceae bacterium | reverse complement strand
TGCGGACTAACAAAGAATTTGAGGGGGAGCGTTTTTATACGCTACCTATCATTACAAGTTCATAAAAAAATGAATATTTGCTACATTTACGCTTGTGTTTTAATAGAGTATCTACCTGAAACCTTAATGAAAAAGGTTAAAATAATTATTGTAGCAGTACTTATTATTGAATCTTCGTTTCTACGTGGGTGTTGATTTACCTCAGAGCCCGATTAATCGTATCAAGCAGTAAGTTTTGGTCGATAGGTTTAGTAATATAATCGGAAAGGCCAATATTTTTCCCTTTAGCAATATCTGTAGGCATTGCATTGGCAGAAATAATAATTACTTTAGTGTCTTTATCTAAGCCATTTTTTTGTAACTGTTGATACACTTCGTAACCATCCATATCTGGCAAGTTAATATCTAAAAGAATAACATCGGGTTTTGTTTTTAACGCGGCTTCTATCCCTGCACTACCAGTTATCGCTTCACTATACTGAAAGCTTGAGCGGGAAGAAATTATTTTTTTCATTAATAAGCGATTAGTCGCATTGTCTTCAATATAAAGAATGCTTCTAGCTGAAGTCAGTGGTGTGTCTGTTTTTTGATGGGCAGCAGAGTTTTTAACCTCATTATTTGGAATGCTTGCCTGCTCTAGCTCCAGTTCTACCCAAAACGTACAGCCTTTTCCTGGGATATTATTGACACCAATACTACCGCCCATCATTTCGATCAACATTTTTGTTATGGTCAGCCCAATACCTGTGCCTTCGATTTCAGATTGAGCAGCCCCTAGTCTGTTGAAGGGGGTAAATAAATCTTTCATCATATCTTCGGGAATGCCCAGCCCGGTATCTTTTATATGGATACGAATTTTGTTTTCATTGGTAGATAAAAAAACAGAGACGATGCCCTGTTTTTTATTGTATTTGATTGCGTTACTCAGAAGATTAGAGAGGACTTGATTTAAACGAAAAGAATCTGCTGTGACAAAAAATTCTTGCTCATTAGGTATTTGATTTTCAAGGTTTATCTGATATTTAGTTAGTTGTGGGGATATTGATTTCAACGTCTGTGTGATAAGAGTAGTCAAGTTAACAGACTCAATGTTTATATTAACATTGCCACTTTCTATTTTTGATAGATCAAGAACTTCATCTATTAGATTAAGTAGATGGCGACCCGCGGTATAAATATGGTCTAGCGAATCACTCTGGTCATCATTTAAAGGATTTTCTTGATCTTCTTGAAGTAACTGACTAAAACCTAAAACAGCATTCAAAGGTGTGCGCAACTCATGACTCATGCTAGATAAAAATGATGATTTAGCTTTGTTTGCTTGCTCTGCCTCCCATTTTGCAAGGGTAATTGTTTCTAAGGCATTTTTACGCTCAGTGATATCGTGAAGAATTCCCACGAATTTCTTTTTTCCACCAATGGACATGGGAGAAACATTTAATTCCATGGGAAAGTGGCTGCCATCTTTACGAGCACCCTGTATCTCTCTTGCCTTATTAATTATGATGGGAGCAAATATTTCAGATTGATGCTTTACTGATTCGGGCATTAATATGGAAATATTTTGACCTATCAATTCATCAACAGAATAAGCGGAAATTTCTAATGCTTTAGGGTTAGCCATTTCAACCAACCCTTTCTCATCAATAGTAATAATTCCTTCTGCGGAATTAGCAACAATTGCTTTTAGATTTTCTTGTTGTTGTAATAGTTCATTTTCAATCTTTTTACGCTGAGTAGTATCCCCAATAATACTGGTGAAAAAACGCTCATTTCCTGATAACCATTCGCTATAACTTAGCTCAATAGAAATAAGGCTTCCGTCCTTGTGCTGAGCCTGGCTTTCAATTGATTTTTTGCTTAAATCATTTTTTTTAAAAACTAGATTGTGAAAACCTTTACGGTGTTGCTCTCGATGCTGTTCTGGAATAATTATTTCTATGGATTGTCCAATGACTTCTAATGACTGATAACCAAATATATTTTCAGCGCCTTCGTTCCATAAAATGATTAAACCATCCTTGTTTAAGGTAATAATAGCGTCTAATGTAGAGTGGCTAACGGCTTGGAAACGTAGCTCATCTTTTCTTAGACGATCAATAACGGCATGTAATTCTCTAGAGCGTTGGCTTTGACTGATGACATTAGTAATAAATGATTCTTTATTCGCATTTTTATCTAATAAACAGTTGCCGCCTGCTTTAAGGGCTGCTATTTCACATTCTTCACTATTGTCTGCAGATAAAAACAAAATAGGGATATGAGTGAAGCGGTTATCTTGTCGAATAACATCAGCCACTTCAAAGCCATTGCAGTTAGGCATATGAATATCTAATAAAATGATATCCGGTTGAAATGATTCAAGGACTGCAAATGCAGCTAAAGGCTCACTGACTAACTTACAGTTGAAGTTGTGCCTTTGTAGGATGTTTTCATACAAACTAGAGACCGCTTGGTCATCGTCAATAATTAATGCACGAAAGTTTGGTTTACTATTTTTATGGACATGTTTATCAAGAATTTCGACTAATTCTAATATATTAACGGGTTTAACAATGTAGCCATTACCACCGGACCGGACAGCTTCCAATCGGGCATTAAAGTCATCCCTATTAGAAAGAAAAATAACCGGACAATGTATTTTATTTTCCTTATTGAGTCGCTTAACTAAATCAATACCATTATAGCTATAGTTGGGAAAACAATATCCATTAGAATCACTTCAGGACTATTCTTATCTAGGAACTCAGGTAATTGATCAGGGTTATTAATGCATTTAATGTGAAAACCAAAATGTTTAGCCTGTGCCTGAATTAATGCTGAGAGCAGTTCATCATCATCAACCAAGATTATGTTATTGGAGAAAGGTAGCACATCAATATCAAGGGCTGATTCAGTCGTTGATGATTGCTGAGGTAAGGGAGAAGACTTTTGCTTTGAAGCTTGCTTAATGTTGGCTTGTAATTGTTGAACTTGGCTAAACCAGTCAGTAGGGAATGGGGATTCAAGCTCTGAGGAGTTTGTTAAGCCGTCACAAAAGTGTTCTAGCTCTTTAGCTGCATTGTAGACATCCGTAAATTGAAATGTACCTGCAGAGCCCGCTAGTTTATGGGCTAACTCATAGGTCGTTTTTAATAGCTGTTTGTTCTTGTTAGCAAAAGGAGGCAATTGTTTGTCTAATTCCAATGATGCTTGATTTAGTTCTGCAATACGATGGGCTAATTTACTAGAAAAAGCCTGCTGTAGCTGCTCAATTTGATTAATAGCTGCGGCTACTTTGCTTTCCATCACAAATCACTCCAGACTTGTTTGATTTGCTCAGCCAGTGTCATTGGGTCAAATGGTTTGCTGATAACAGCGACAGCACCTAATGCTATAAACCGGCTTATTTCAGCAGGCAGTATTTTTGCCGTTAAAAAAATAACCGGGATACTTTTTAAAGTGTCGTGATTTTTAAGTGCTTTTAGTGTAGTTGGACCATCCATATCGGGCATCATTACATCAAGCAGGATAAGCTGAGGTTGAAAGCTGGTAGCTAAATCAATCACATCAACGCCAGACGGACAAGTCACTGTTTCTAATTGGCCAATAGCTTCTAATGCTAAGGTAGCAATTTCACGAATATCTGGCTCGTCCTCTGCATATAAAATTAGACATTATTATTTCCTGAGGAAAGAGTGAGTTTTTTAATGACATCAACAAGCTCTTCATTGCTGATCTTTGATTTAACGAGGGCGGCGTCAACTTGGTTGATAATGTCTGCCTCTACTACTTGAGCAGAAAAAATAATAATGGGCACTAATGGTTTTTTTTCATTAATTAAAGGGATAAGATCGAGCCCGCTTCCATCAGGCAATCCAATATCCAGAATGATCAGGTCAAACGTTTCTGATGCTATTTTTTCTTTAGCAGATTGAACGCTCTCTGCATGAATGACTACAGCCTTGTTAGCTAACAAGCCAGACATCATTTCAATTAAGTCACTATTATCTTCAATATGCAGGATTGTAGTTTGGTGGTTAGGTGACTTTGTTATGGCTTGTTGTAAGGCCTTATTTAAATGCTCGGTATTAATGGGTTTATCAATCCAGTCAATAATTCTTAAAGCAGAAGGTGTCTTGTTTTTATTAAGTTCTGCTTCAGCAGAAATAATAATGATGGGAATACACTTACCCGTTTCTTTAGACCTAACTTCTTTAACAAAAGAGAGCCCATCCTGCTCGGGTAAACGGATGTCGACAGTGATTGCATCGAATTGATTTTCTTCTAATAGCTGTTTTGCATCGTTAGAATTGCTACAGGTCGTGACTTTAAAATTTTGCTGTTCTAGTAATAGTGATAATAAAGTGGCAATATCCTTTTCATCTTCTAGAACCAAAATGTGGCCATGGCTTTTAACTTTTTTTCCAATCGTTGTCACTATGCCAGCAGCGGAGGGGAGTGGTTCTTGAGTCGGTTTTAAATTAGGAACATGATATTCCGGTAATTCAAAAAAGAAAGTGCTACCTTTGCCTTCTTCCGAGCTGTAGTCAATATGGCCACCGTGGTGGTCAATGATTGCTTTGGTAATATTTAAACCTAGCCCCGTTCCCCCTTTTTGTCGAGTATCAGTACTATCAACTTGAGAAAATTTTTGAAATATTTTATTGCGGTACTCTTCGGGTATGCCGGTGCCATGATCAGAGACTGAGACGCGAACTAATTCATTTTCTTTTTTAATACTAATAGAGACTAAAGCATTTTCAGGTGAAAATTTGGCCGCATTAGAAATTAGGTTAGCCATGACTTGTTGTAGCCGTTGATTATCAGCATAAACCTGAAAATTAGCTGTGTTTTCTTCTAATTGTAGAGATACTTGACAGCTGGCTGCGTAGGCATCGTTAGATGCCATGCTCTGTTTAACTAAATCGGTAATATTAATACTTTCCAGCTTTAATTCTATTTTTCCAGCTTGAATTTTTTCTACATCAAGAATGTCGTTCACTAAATTGATGAGTCGTTCAGTATTATTGTGTGCTAACTCAATCATCCGGTCAGCTTTTTCGGGTACTTTACCTAGTACACCACTTTTTAGCATGCCAAGTGAGCCTCTAATAGAGGTAAGTGGCGTTCTTAGTTCATGGCTAACAGTAGAGATAAATTCAGTTTTAATTTTATCGACATGTTTTCGCTCAGATATGTCACGAATAACCCCCATAAACTGAACACTACCCTTATAATTTAATTCGTGTACCCACAGCTCAACTTCAAATATCTCACCATTTCGTCTTAATGCATCAACCTCTCTAGTTTTGCCAATAATATGTTTTTGCCCTGTTTTTTGATAATTGCTCAGATAGCTATCATGTAGCTCCTTATAAGGAGCGGACATCAGTTTTTTAATATTGTTGTTTAGTAGCTCAGATAGATGATAGCCAAACATATGTTCAACGGCATTATTAACCGATAGAATCGATCCTTTAGCATCAATGGTAATAATGGCATCAGAGACATTATCTAATAAAGCGTGGAGGTGGTTTTCATTAGCTAAAGATTGTTTCCTATAGAATAGAAAAATAGCGACGATGAATAGTAATAAAATACTTTCTAACCAATTTTGATTTTTCCAGTCAAACAGTAAAATGATACCGGTAAATAAGAAACTGGCAGTCATTAGTAAAGAAGGGAGTGATGCCTGCGATATGATTTTTTTATGCTTACATTCATGATTTTATTATTATTTCATGACTATTTAAGACAGCCATTACCTATTCATATTAAGGGTAATGACTAAGCAGGTCAACGACTATCTACCTTGTATTATTATGATTTACACATATTCTTAGTTAGGGAATCGTTAAGAATTATTTTAATATTTAAGTTTTATTAATCAATGCTTTAAAGGGGGAGAGCATTCACTGGGTTGATAACAAATTAAGGCTTGATAGAGTAGAGTGATGTTTTCATCCATACTTGAAAATTTGGAGTTGGTTCACACTTTAGTGTTTGGATAAGTGCTGTTTCTTTGATGATTTAATTGATGAAGTTCTTATTTAGCAATTAATTAGACGGGTAGGTTGATATGTGGAAATTAAGCAGGAAAAGCTTAATCTTTTGATAAAGGGTGTAGGCATAACTTATTGCTAGTGAATTTTCACCTAGCTGAGTTAAGCCTTTAACTTACATTAGCCTGCATAAAACAACTTAAAAATTTCTGCAAATTTTTCATCTGCTGTTTGGATGATACGATTAACTTCCGCTTCCGGAATGTCTAAGTTATTGATAGAAGAATCGAAACTAGCCTCTTTTTTAGCATAAAAATCAGCAAGCTGAATGATGCAAGCTACTTTATAGTGCTGCTCTTCTTCGGTATTATTGCTAGTCTGTAATCTGATGCTATCGGTAATTAAATTAGGTAGTTTCCAGCGTTGGGTCAATTCTGCGCCGGCGATAAAATGGTTAAAGCCGACAACTGACTCTTCAATTTGTATTTTATCGCTGTCTGTTGCTTGTGCTTGCAACACAATATCCCGCGTTAATTCGGGAATACGCAAGCAAAAAATTAGCTCACCGATATGATGCAAAAGGCCACACACAAAAGCAAATTCAGAGTATTCTTTTCCTAAGTGAGCATCTATTTCTCTTGCAAGCAGCGCGCAGCGTATACTTTTTTCCCAGAAAGCATACATAGAAATAATGCCACCAGGTAAGTCGGAAAACTTATCCATAACGGCAGTGCTGAGAATGATATTTTGCAACTCTTGTAGTCCAATTAAAGACATGGCCTGGCTAATGGAACTAATTTTTGCCGGCAGCCCATAAAAAGCACTATTAACGATTTGTAGTAGTTTTAATGAAAGAGCAACATCTTTTTCAATAATAAAGGCTGCATCAGCGAGTGATTTAGTGGGGTCAGCAGCGATGTTTTTTAGTGCAAAATAAATATTAGGTGCCGCTGCAAGTTGGAGGTCACCATTTATTAAATCAGCTGCAGAGAATTTATCTTGTAATGTTTGGCTCATAAACTAGAAAAATATGAAAAAAAGAATATAATTGCTCAGAAGTATAAAGCGTTAACATTAAAAGTTAAACTGCTTTCTTAAGTTAATTTTAGTGAATTGTTAAGAAAATCAAATTAAGAGATGAGTGTAAATGGGTATTAATGAACCGCCGACCAATAGTCTGATTATTATTGCTGAAAATAGCGAGCAAGTGGCGACGGATATTCAAAAATGCCTTAATGATAATAAATTCTCTTCGGTGCAGATTGTGCAATCTGTTGCAGAGATTTACCAAACCTTACGGCTTTTTTATAATGCTAAAGAGCAATTAGGCTTAATTATCATTAATGAAGCGCTGGCAGGCACGCAACTCAGCGATATGTGTGCAGCACTTTCTAGCCTTGATGAAGGGGTATTAATTCCTTTTGTTGTTTTATCAAATGATGAAATATACTCTATTAAGCAGCTTAAGGAACAAAACCCTAGATCATTGATTCATTCTTTACCGATCCCTGTTAACTACCCCGAGCTGTTAAGTGTTGTTAAATTACAGCTAGGCATGAAAGAGGAGCGCCTTTTAAGGCACGAGCAAAAGCAGCGCTTAATTAATGAGTTATCAGAAAGAAAATTGTTGGATGCTAAGTTACAGTACTTAGTGATTCATGATGAGTTAACAGGCGTTTTTAATCGCAGTAATTTTGAGAAAAAACTAAGGTCAATTTTTGAGAAAGGCAAAATATATCAACAGGATAGCGCTTTATTATTCATTGATATGGATCGCTTTAGCATTATCAATGAGATTGAAGGCTTTGATGCGGGGGATTCATTACTCGTGGAAATTGTTAATACGGTTAGGACGTTACTCGATAAAAATGATTTATTTGCACGTATAGGATCGGATGAGTTTGGCCTTTTTATAGAGAACAAGCCTTTAGAAGAAGTTAGGTCCTTAGCAGCTGCAATCAAAAATAAATTAGAGGCGCTTGATTTTGTTTTAGAAAAAGATAGTTATAGTATTTCTGCTTCTATCGGTATTTTTCTGCTAAGAGATGCGGATGAGTCTTGGCACCCTAGTAATATGATTGCTAAGGCAAAGCAAGCCTGTAATATGGCTAAAGAGCATGGGCGTAATTTAGTTTGGGTCTACAATAAAAAAGATACCAAGGTACAAGAACGAAATAATGATTTGCATTGGATTCCTATTATTAAGCATGCATTAATAGAGAATCGTTTTTTCTTAGTATTTCAGCCGGTGGTTGATTTATTAGATGGCTCCGTTTCACATTATGAAGTGTTGCTTAGAATGCGGGGTGAAGATAAGAAAATCATTTACCCGGGTGATTTTATTCCTGTTTCGGAGCGAATGGGCTTGATTCATGGCATTGATCGCTGGGTAGTTGTTAATGCGATTAACACACTGGCTGGGCTGCAAGATAAACCAAACATTTCATTTGCCATCAATTTGTCGAGTGTGGCATTCCAAGATGATTCTTTGTTACCTTTATTAAAGCAGCAGCTTGAAAAAACACAGCTTGCTGCGGAGCGGATTATCTTTGAAATTACAGAAACAGCCGCGATTGAAAATTTTGAGCAGACACGACAATTAATAGAAGATATTCGTGCTTTAGGCTGCAAGTTTGCTTTAGATGATTTTGGCGCGGGCTTTTGTTCTTTTAACTATTTGAAATCATTCCCTGTTGATTATGTGAAAATTGATGGCCAATTTATTCAGAATTTATTAACTGACGACATAGATCAAGTATTAGTTAAATCAATGGCTGAAATTGGTAAAAACTTAGGCAAAAAAACCATTGCAGAGTTTGTAGAAACGCCTGAAGTCGTCGTAAAATTAAAAGAGCTAGGGATTGGTTTAGGCCAGGGTTATTTATTTGGCAAGCCTGAGGTTAATTTGCTAGCTGATGATGCAATTTCATTATCTCAATTAATAGAATCGAGTGGTTGAAATTAATCAGCTTGCTTGAAAATCTAATAACTGATCTTACGCACGACTTAATCCCCCTCGTTATTCCAATGGTTGTAGTGGCCTAATAAAAGTAATACCAATCCCAATATATAAGCACTTAAACCTCGGAACATGATTATTTACATCTTGGTGTCAGGTTTTGCGAACCCCATCACTTTATACGTGGGGTTGATGGGTTTCACTGCACACCTAAAAAACCGATATTACGTTCTGCCCATCTTACATCAGAGTGTATTATCGGAGGACCTTATAACAGCTTATATTTATTGGGATTGCTATAAAGTCCTTAAAACGCAAATTTTATGTAAGTTTGCACACCTTGGAAATCGTAGTTATATTGGAAAGCGCCTGTTTCTTTGGTATTGTTTACTTCTAAAAAAGATAAGTTATAAGCAAGGCCAATTCCCATATATTTCCAGAAATTGTATTCAGCAGAAAGTTGGAAGTCGTATAAATCGCCCTTCCAGCTATCAATAGAAACAATCATAAAATTAAAACGGCTGTGTAAAGTAATGCTATCAGTCACACCATAACTACCACGCCAACCTATTGTGGGTAAAGGAATGGTAAGGTTGGTTGATGAGTATGTTTGCTTAACTGTATTGGCTACAATTGAGCTAATACTTGAATTGAGGCTGAAAGTGTAAATGCCAAGAGAAGGCCCTGTTTCATAGTTGCTTCCTTGAAATAAGTTATAAGTATAAGTTAGCTGGTAACGATTGTGGTTTAAATCCGATTGTAAGCCTGTGCCAGAAGGAATAATGTTATCGTTAATAATTAATTCTTTATTACTTAGTTTTTGCCCTTTTTGATAGAGACCAAACCAAGTAAAATCAATGCGGTGTTTAGGTGTAATGCGCCAGAAAACTTCACTTAAAAAGGTGTTCGCCCTACCGTTTAAGCCAAGGTCTGTTGAAAAATCTAACTCAGATCCTGGAAGTGATCCATTTAATCTGGCATTACTATCTATATCGGTAAAAAAGTAGCCTAAATTTAAGCCCATTGTTTGCTGAAAATAACCTGAATTATTTTCAGCTTGTGATGTTTGAATATTAAATAATAAAAAGAGAGTACTGAGTGCTATTAAGTATTGTTTAAGCATAAAGAAGTAAGTTTGTTGTCAAGTTAGCTTAAAGTGCCACTCTAAAGCTAGAGTAAGCACTTTAAGTTTAGATAGAGATATTATTTAGGTAGTTTTTTAAACATTTCAGTGACGGTAAAGTCTAAACGTTGGCGTACAAGTTCAGCAGTACGTTGTTCTTGTACATCACCTGTCGCAACACTTAACCAAACAACTTTGCCTGATTCTACCTCTGTTAATACCACCACAAGCCCCGCTTTAGGGGTTGTTTTTTTCAATTCAATTTTGGTTTCTTCATCTAGTTTTAATTCTTGATTATCCATATCAACACCGATAAAAAAACTAACAGCAAGATCCGGTTTCCCTGTTGTTTTAAATAAATCACGCTTGCGTAATTCACGGTCAATCAAATATTTAATATCTCCAGAAATATCAATTCCTGGTGATTGCCAAGTATTATTAGGGTCATTTAAGATACCTGCAGCACCTAGCCAATCGTAAGACTTATAGGCACTGAAAATAACACCAGGTTCTTGGTTTGCTGTAATTTTGATATCTTTATTGCCCATGCTACAAGCCGTTAGCAGTAACAGAGAGCAAGCGATAAAAAGAGTTTTAAGGTTTTTCATTGGTAATTTCCTGGGTATTTAATAAGCTTAATTTACAGTGTAGCCACGGCCATTAAGGCAAGCTGAATAAGCACGGTCATATCCTGATTTAGCCGCGCTATGTTGTTGCTGTGCTTGCTGTTGAGCTTGTGTTTGTTGTTGCTGCTGTTGTTGTCAATTTCATAGCAATAGGCTCCGTGTAAGGGTTTGAAATTATATTTTTAGAAAATATTGTCAGATTGTAGCATGGCTATATTAAGGTAAGTAGTCGTTTAATTTGAATATGATACAAGTTAATGTACTGAGATATGGCTAGTTATTTATAGTTGTTCGATAGAAAAAACAATTAATAAAGCTAAAGTTTCTATCAGCCCCCCACCCTTTATTTAATGTGAGATGCCTCACACTTATGGGAATAGCCTTCTATACTAGAGTCTATTCATGAGTTAAATAATTATAATAGCTAGGTAGGAGTAAATAATTATTTACTAATAATGGAGTTACCGGGGCACAAATGAAAATATTGATTGTTGATGACCAAAAAGTAAACCGCCTTTTATTAAAAAAAATACTAGCAAAAACAGACTCGGAACTTTTATTTGCAGAAAATGGTTTAGAAGCCGTTAATGTTTTTCGGCAAGACAGCCCTGATTTAATTTTAATGGATATGATGATGCCGGTTATGGATGGGGCGGAGGCAATTCAAAAAATACGTGAAATTAAAACAGAAAAAAATGTACAAATTATTGTTATTAGTGCGTTGTCAGATGAGGCGAGTGTTGTAAAAGGTTTAAATCTGGGAGCAAATGATTATATTGGTAAACCATTTAATGCCATCATCTTAAAAGCCAAAATAGATGCTGCGCAGCGTGTGACTTTATTGCAAGCAGGCTTGTTAGAGAATAAACAGAGATTGCAGGAATACCATAATGAAAATGAGCGGGAACTTGATTTTTCTATGGCGGTTTTTGAAAAACTAATTGCTCAAAGTCACTTACAAGATCCACAGTTAGATTACTGGATAAAGCCTTCAAGGCGTTTTAGTGGCGATTTAATTTCAGCTAAACGAGTTTCTGACTCGCAGCTTTATTTTATATTGGCAGATTCAACCGGGCACGGCTTGTCTGCGGCACTACCGACTATTATTGTCAGCCAATTATTTCAAGAGAGGGTAAAAGAGGGTGTCTCTATTTCTGCTATTGTTAAAAAAATTAATACTCGGCTCAAGCAAGACCTTCCTTTAGGGCATTTTGTTGCATTAGCCGTTGGCATGATTGACACTGAAAAGCAGTCAATAGAAATTTGGAATGGTGGCTTACCTCCGCTCCCTGTTTTAAATAAGAGTAATAAAGTTATTCACAGCTTTATTTCACAACATGTTTCTTGTGGGGTTTTAAATAAAAAATTTTTTGATGCAAGCACGGAGCTTTGGCATTGGACAGAAGAAAGTGAATTGTTTTTATGTTCTGATGGCGTAACCGACGTGGTTAACCAGGAAGGAGAGCTTTTGGGCGACGATGCTTTTATGGAGGGTTTATTAAATACCAAGCCACAAAATCGCATTCATGGAATTAAACATCTCGTTGCACAGTTTATTGACCCAAAACAAGAACAGGACGATGTCTCATGTCTTGTGATTAACTGTCCATAGCATACGAAAAAAGTAAATTAAATGATTAATCGACAAAAAGACCCTGCTATAAAATTACGCAAAGTATTTATAATGGCTTTAGCTCTGATAGGGTTGATGACGGTTTTGTTGCAGCTATATATTAGTTATGAAGTCATTTCACCTGGGCAGAGCACATTTCTAATTAATGATTCTGGCAAGCAAAGAATGCTGAGTCAGCGTATTGAGTCGCGATTATCTATTCTTTTATATGAAAAGAATGACCTTAAACGCATCCAATATTTTTCTACTATTCAAGATGATTTGGAACAGATACAAATAACGCACAATCGACTAGTGGCTAATCAAGTTTTTAAAAACCAGACTGAACTGTTAACGCAAAATATCCAAATTTTTGGGCAGCTAGAAACAATCGTGGATAAAGCCTTAGTATTATTAGACCTACCTAAAGAAAATAATAGTCAGTTAAAAAAATTAGTTGGTGATTATTTTGTAAAAGAACAACAGTATATTGATTTAATTAATAAAATAACCACGATCACTGAAAAACAAGTCGAGCAGCGATTTATAAATTTTTTGTGGTACTCCTGGGGTGGTGTTTTCATCGTTTTATTAAGTTTGTTGTTTAGCGTGTGGAAAGTCTTATTGCCTTCGCTTAAGGTAATGACAGCGGTTTTTAAGAAGCAAGAGAACGAGAATAAGCAACTAGAAGAAGCGAAACAATTATCGGAAAAAAATGAGTTAGCAGTGGGAGAACAAGCAATAGAAATGATGGTTCAAAAGCAACTATCAGATGCTATTTTAAATACCACCCAGGCTGTGATTATCTCCATTGATATCAAGGGCTGTGTGTCTGTGTTTAATAAAGCTGCCGAAGAGTTATTTGGGTATGAATGGCATGAAATTAAGGGTAAAAATATTAAGCAATTAATGCCTAACCCTTATCAGGATCAGCACGATGGCTTTCTTGCGAACTACTTAAGAACAGGTGAGAGAAAAATAATTGACCTTGAGAGAGAGGTGATGGGGCAAAGGCGCGATGGCTCAACATTTCCGATGAACTTAAGAGTTAAAGAGATTAACTTACAAGGGCGGCATGAATTTATTGGTTTTGTTGAAGACCTTACTCTTAAAAAACAAGCAGAAAACGCAGCAAAAGCATTAGTAGAAAGTGAACGTCGTTACCTTTCTGTGGCAGATGACCAAGAAAATTTAATTTGTCGTTACGATGAAAATTTTATTTTAAGTTTTGTTAATAAAGCTTATTGTGAGCATGAGCTAAAAAGTAGAGAAGAGTTGTTAGAAAGTTCATTACTTAATAACTTGGCTAGCGAGGTGGTTACGTGGGTTCTTGCATCACATCAATTAATTACTTGGGATGAGCCAATACAGCAACATGAAGATAAATTTATCCAGCCCGGTGGTAGTGAAGAGTGGCAAGCTTGGACAACGCGGGGTATTTTTGATGAGAATGATAAACTTATTGAATATCAAGGGGTAGGGACTATTAGCACCCATCGTAAAAAAGCAGAATTTGATTTATTACAAGCAAAAAATAGTGCCGAAGAGGCTAATAAAGCCAAGTCATTGTTTTTATCTAATATGAGCCATGAACTACGTACACCTCTGAATGCAATCATTGGTTTTTCCCAATTTCTGGAGACGGATGAAGACGACCCTCTGACAGAAGAGCAGCGTGAGTCAGTCAAGTTTATTCAACAAGGTGGGCAGCATTTACTCATGCTTATTAACGATATTTTAGATTTATCTGCTATTGAGGCAGGGAAAGTGAATTTATCGATAGAAACTATTATTTTTGATGATATTTTTAGAGAGGTGGAACCTTTTTTAAGTGATATGGCTGCAAAAAGGAATATCTCTATTAAACTGAAAAAAACCTGTACGAATGACAGAGTCATGACTGACTACATGAGAACAAAACAGGTTGTTTTGAACTTATTATCCAATGCTATTAAGTATAATAATGAAAATGGCCATATTGATGTAGAAGTCAGTAATACTGAAGCTTACTTACATGTAGCGATTAAAGATACGGGGCCAGGACTTAGTGAAGAACAGCAGAAATCTCTATTTACACCTTTTAATAGAGCAGGTGCAGAATATACTGCCATAGAAGGAACAGGTATCGGACTAAGCTTGTGTAAAGGTATCATTACTCAGCTACAGGGTGAAATAGGCGTAGAAAGTGAACAGGGTGTTGGTAGTAATTTTTGGTTTACATTACCCTTGGCAACGGGTGATGGCTTTGTCGAACAGTTAAAAATAGAGAGTGATAGGAAAGAAGAGGCTGAAATACCTGTTAAGAGTAAAGTATTGCTCTATATAGAAGACAACCCTGCTAATATAAAGCTGATGCGTAAAGTAATCAAAAAACTACCGGATTTTACCTTGCTTGAAGCGCCAGATGCAGAAATTGGTTTAGAAATGATGGCACATAATAAACCTGATGCTGTCTTATTAGATATTGATTTACCTGGAATGAATGGTTACGAGGCTTTTACAGAAATGCAGAAGCGATTTGATTTTGCCGATACATTGCCTGTTATTGCTGTCTCTGCAAATGCGATGGTAAGTGATGTTGAAAAAGGTAAGGCATTTGGTTTTTATGATTACCTCACTAAACCTTTAAAGATTCCACTGCTCTTAGAGGTTATGACAGGCGCTTTGTCAGAGATTAGTCAAGATAAATAACGTGTTTAATAGATGACTTTATAAAAACCGCTTAGCGGCGCAAATCTTCCAGCGGATTGATTAGATTTTTACAATATTATCCTAGGGTTAAGAGAGTTATTGCGACAAAGTATCTGGTTGATTAAATGGCTGGTGCTTAAGCGTGTACTCATTGCGTGAAATAAGCTTTATTTTGAAACTGTCATTTGCTGTTATCTTGTGTCTTGAATGCAGTGAAGCACTATACTTCAACGATGATCAGACTTATTTTAATTTTTGTTTTGCTTGCCTTTACTCCTGTGCGGAGTATTGCTCAGTCGGCGGACTTTAATAGCCAGAAGGAAAAAGGACTAAAAAGTACGGTCAGTATACTAGAAGATAAAAGCGGAGTTAAGGCACTAGAGGGTATTCTTGCGATAGAAGCATGTATACGGATAAAGATTCTCAAATGGCTTAGGTTTAATAAACTAACCCTAATATCAATTCCATAGATATATACTTAAATTCATGTGGCTAAGAAACAGTCATGAAATAACTAGCGCAGAATGAGGTGCAGGCCTTCAGCCTGTATTTTAAAAGGCTGGCTAATAACATTTAAAGCCGCTAAAACGTATCAGAATATTTTTCCCTGATGATTAAAAGCTCAGGTAATATTTTGCGTACTAAAGGAGCCAGGGTTGGATCAAAATGTTTACCGGCTTCTTCTTCAATAAGGGCAAGGGTTTTTTCTACTGTCCAAGGTTTTTTATAAGGGCGTTCAGACAGTAGCGCATCAAAAACATCAGCAATGGCGCAGATACGGCCTTCAATAGAGATTTCTTCGCCTTTTAAATTAGCGGGGTAGCCTGTCCCATCCCATTTCTCATGATGATGTAAAGCAATCAATCGCGCCACGCCCATCAGCTCTGATTGTTGTCCAGATAAAATTTTCGCACCAATAGTGACGTGAGATTGCATGATTTTCCATTCGTCTTGGTCTAGCTTTCCAGGTTTTAGTAAAACATTATCTGGAATGCCTATTTTGCCAATATCATGCATGGGAGCAGCATTTAAGATAGTTTCTGCCCGTGCTTCAGATAACCCGTATTCTAATGCGAGTCGCTGTGAAAATTGACTCATTCTAATAATATGGTTACCCGTTTCATTATCGCGATATTCAGCGGCAAGACCTAAGCGGTTAATCACCTCGCGGCGGGTGTCGTAAAGCTCTTGAGTGCGCTGTGTTACGGTTTCTTCAAGGAGGATATTTTGTTTTTTTACTCGCTTATGCATTAAACGAACGCTTAATAAATTATAAATCCGAGTTAGAGCTTCTAGCTGGTCAAAAGGTTTAGTCAGGAAATCCTTTGCTCCACATTCAAGGGCTTTTAAGCGTGTATCTCTATCTGTTTGTGCGGTTAATACTAAAACAGGTAGATAGTCATCAGCAAAGTGTTTGCTGAGCATTTCCATAATGCCATAACCATCAATATGTGGCATTCTAATATCTAATAAAAAGGCATCAAATTCTGTTTTCTTACATAGGGCTTCTACCTCTCGTGGATCAGAGGTTCCCTGAATGTTTGTATAGCCTTTACGCGCTAATATTTTTTGTAAAAGTTTTACATTAATAGGCTCGTCATCAATAATTAGAATGTTGGCTTGAAAAATTTGAGTATTTAAATCCATAAATGACATGTCTTTTTGTGTGTAAAATGAATTAAGGGCATTATAGCGGTATAAAGTATTCATCATTAACTTTATAGCTCGTGACAGAAGTGAAAATGTCCAGCACCTTTTGATTTACTTAAATACATAGCATTATCAGCGAGAGTCATTAGGTTATCTGCGTGAGTCGCATCTGTTGGGTATAAAGAAATACCAATGCTGGTATTAATGTTAAGTTGCAGCCCTGAAATATTAAAGGGAGCTGAGATGGCGTTGATGACTTTTTTGCCACCGCTCTGCCTGCTTGCTCTGCATTATCTGGGTTTTTTAACAGAATAATAAACTCATCCCCACCTAAACGTGCGACTAAATCACCGTCACGAACACTACTTTTAAGTCGTTTGGAGACGGCAACTAATAAATCATCACCGACTTAGTGGCCGTGATTATCATTAATGGGCTTAAATTTATCTAAATCGAGAAACAGTAAAGTAAACTGGCTAGATACTGGGTTAGCTAATAATTTATTTAGACTACGCATTAAGTTAAGTCGATTGGGTAACCCTGTTAAATAGTCATAGTTGGCTAAATGTTCATTTTTTTCATGCGCTTTTTTTGTTTCAGTAATGTCGGTAACGATACCAATATAGTTGGAAACAATACCGACGCTGTCTTTTACGGCATTAATACTTAACATTTCGGCATAAAGTTCATTGTTTTTTTTATTCCAAAGCTCGCCCTGCCAAGCTCCTTTTATTTGTAGTGTTGTCCACATTTTTGTATAAAAATCTTTATTTTGTAAGCCAGAAGATAGGATGCGAGGGGTTTTACCAATGAGCTCTTCGGGAGAATAGCCTGTCATTTTGGTAAAGGCTTGATTAACACGAACAAAATTTAAAGCCTCATCAACAATAATAATACCATTGACACTATTTTCGAAGACTTGCTCTGTAAATTTGAGCGCGCTATTGATTTCGACTTGCTCAGATAACTGATTGTCTAAGTATTCGGCTTTTTGTGCCAATAGGTTATTTGCGACTTTTAATTCCCTTTCTGTGCGAGAAAGGCGGAGGAAAATTTTGATTTTATTTTTCAATAAATCGATATCAATAGGGCGCAAAATATAGTCATAAGCGCCTGATTTGAAGCCTTCTTCAATATTAGCGGTTGTTTTACATTGAGAGCTAATAAAAATGATGGGGGTATCTTGGGCAATTTGTGTTTCTTGAATGACCTTTGCCGTTTCAAAGCCTGTTAGCCCAGGCATATTGACATCCATAATAATTAAGGAAAAGCTGTCTTCTTTTAAAGACTCTAAAGCTTGCTCGCCTGAATTAGCGGTATAGGCAGTAATATTTTCTCGTTTTAATATAGATTCAATGAGGACAATGTTTGCTTGATTATCGTCAACAATAAGGATTTTATCAGTTATATTCGCTGATGAAAGGTCGTTATTTATTGTGAAATCCATACTTATTATAAAATAAAAAATAAAAAATAATTAAATTAAGCCTGATTATGTGAACTAATCACGGTTTAAGTGGAATAGCCAATTAATCTTTCCTACGCAATGGTGGGTAGCTCAAACCAAAAAGTAGTGCCTGTTTGTTCAATACTCTCAAAGCCTATGCTGCCATTCATTAGCTCAACTAAGTCTTTAGTGACTAAAAGCCCAATGCCCGAGCCTTCAATAGTGGATTTTTCTTGTCCTAAGCGATTAAAAGCGGTAAATAGTTTTTCTTTATTTTGTGGAGAGATACCAATGCCAGTATCTGAAACACTGACTCTAATATGAGTGTTATTTTGTGGTACGCAGCTAATATCGATATTGCCTTGTGGACAGTTATATTTAATTGCATTACTAACAAGATTAATAAGCACTTGTTTTAATTTTGTTGCATCAGCAAGTACCGTGAAATTTAAATTGTGAGGCGTAAAATTAATCTTAATACCAGATTTTTTAGCCAGTGGACTTAACAGTGTGATTGCATCATTAATGGAGTCGACTAATTTTTGCGGCTCAATATAAAGATTTACTTTCTTCGCTTCAATTGAAGAAAGCTCTAAAACACCATTAATTAGGCTTAGCAGGTGTTCGCCACTGGATAAAATATAAGAGAGGTTTTCCTGTTGCTCGCTAG
Source organism: Methylococcaceae bacterium (assembly GCA_030627265.1). Lineage (GTDB taxonomy): Bacteria > Pseudomonadota > Gammaproteobacteria > Methylococcales > Methylomonadaceae > Methyloprofundus. The sequence goes on along the minus strand of DAOUSK010000009.1, from coordinate 20,769 downwards.
ATAGCGGTTCATCAGTATCGCTTTCTAATAGCTGAGCAAAGCCTAAAATAGCATTAAGGGGGGTGCGTAATTCATGACTCATGGAAGAGAGAAATTCAGATTTTGCTTGATTGGCTTTTTCTGCGAGCTGTTTCTCTTTTAGTAGATCAGCTTCCATTGTTTTTCTGGCGGTAATATCGGTGTGAAATCCTGTCATAGAAAGAGCCTGACCGGATTTGTCTTTATCAATTACCCTGCCGCGGCAATTTATCCACTTCCAGGACTTATTTTTACATAAAAGCCGCAACTCGACATGGTAGCTGTCTGTTTTTCCTGATAAATAGTCTTGCAGTGTGTCTTGAACTTGTTCAATATCATCGGGATGTACGCTATTAATCCAGGTATCAATATGCGGGGTTAATTCGTTTAATTGGTAGCCCAGCATTTTTGCATAGGTTGAATTAATCGTAAATTCACCGGTATTGATATCCCAGTCCCAGATAGCATCACCTGTTGCGGTTAGCGTTAAGTTTAAACGTTCGGCATTGCGCTTTACGGACGTAATATCGGTACGGACGGCAATATATTGTTCAGGTTTGCCATTATCATCTAGTAGAGGAATTATGCTGGAATTAACCCAGTATAAAGAACCATCTTTGGCTTTATTTTGTATTTCACCATGCCAGGTTTGGCCGCTAGAGATCGTGTGCCACACCTCTTTAAAAAAAGCATCAGGGTGATGATCTGACTTTAAAAGGCGATGATTACTACCAATGAGTTCGGCTTTAGAGTATTGGCTGATTTCTTCAAACTTGGCATTGGTATAGGTTATATTACCCTTAGCATCAGTGATACTAGCAATTGAGTGCTCATCAAGCGCTTTTTTTTGAAATTTAAGCAGTTTAGATTTATTAGAAAGTAACTGAGCAATTTCCTTTTCTACCTTTTGTTGATATTTGCTTTTTTTAGTACGCTTACTTTGTGTTTTGATGCTTTGTAGAATGGTGTTTTCTGTTTTTTGTTGTTCTTTTTCAATCAGGCAGCCAACTACCGCCAAAATTGGAGGCGCAGAACTAATGATCCAGTGTAAGAAGTTTTGCTGAAATAGCTGCTTAATATTTACCAAAGAAAAAGCGAGTGAGTTTTGCTGTAAATCAACAATAATGGCTATTAATGGAAAGCATAGTCCAAAAAGAAAACCATAGAGAGTAAAATTTTTAAGGGTAGGGGACATAGCTTAAACGTAAAATTGAAAACACAGACTAAAAGAAGATTATTTAATGGACGTTATACACTAAATACATAAATGGCTAAAAAAATATGAAAGATAAGCTTTCAGCGTATATACTCAAGAAATTATGCTTAAGGAGCGGGTATTGTTAAACTCTCGCTCCTAAGGCGGTACCAATCACGCCTATCTTTACCCAAGTAAACTGGAAAAATAATGAACATTCATGAGTTCCAAGCAAAGCAGTTATTTAATGATTATAAGATTCCTGTACCCGATAGTATTGTTGTTGATTCTGCTAAAGCCGCGGCACAAGCAACGGGAAAATTAGCGGGCGATAGCTGGGTAATAAAAGCACAAGTTCATGCGGGTGGGCGCGGTAAAGTGGGCGGTGTAAAGTTTGCAAAAACGCCTGAAGAAGCAAGTGATTGTGCTGCGCAAATGTTAGGTAAGTTGTTAGTGACTAAGCAAACAGGCTCAGCTGGATTGCCGATAAATTCGGTTCTTATTGAGCAAACTTATCCGATTAAGCACGAGTTCTATTTAAGCTTATTAGTGGATAGACATTCGGAACGCTTGTGTTTTATCAGTTCGATTGCAGGCGGCATGGATATTGAAGCTGTTGCTGCGGAAACACCGGAAAAAATCACCACATTATTTTTAGACCCTGCGGCTGGTTTGCAAGGGCATCATTGTCGGCGAGTTGCTTTTTCATTGGGTTTACAGGGTGAGCAAATTAAAGCGCTGACAAAATTAATGCACGGCATGGTACAGCTCTTTTTAGATAAAGATGCCAGCCAGATAGAAATTAACCCTTTGGTGGAAACGGAATCGGGTGAATTATTTGCTTTAGATGCCAAGATTAATTTTGATGATAATGCGATTGCAGCACATAAAGATATTCTTGAATTTCGTGATACTCGGCAAGAAGATGAAAAAGAGAATATCGCAAAGAAGTTTGATCTTAACTATATTACGTTAGAAGGCAATATAGGTTGTATGGTGAATGGTGCGGGGCTTGCAATGGCAACGATGGATTTAGTGAAATTAAAAGGCGGAACACCAGCCAACTTTTTAGATGTGGGCGGCGGTACCACGGTAGAAAAAGTAACAGAAGCGTTTAAGCTGATTGTATCTGATAAGAATGTAAAAGCGGTCTTAGTGAATATTTTTGGTGGCATTGTGCAATGTGATGTTATCGCACAAGGTATTATTGGTGCATTAGAGCAAGTGAAAACGGAATTGCCGGTTATTGTTCGCCTAGAAGGGACGCATGCAGAAGAGGGGCGTGCTTTATTACATAATGTGGCTCCGAATATTATTCCTGCCGATGATTTGGATCATGCGGCTGAAACGGCGGTTAAATTAGCAGGAGTTGGCGCATGAGTATTTTAATCAACAAAGAAACCAAAGTTATTTGCCAAGGATTTACCGGTAAACAAGGCACCTTTCATGCAAAACATGCCTTAGCTTATGGCACTCAGCTAATGGGTGGAGTGACACCTGGACGCGGTGGTAGCGAACATTTAGGCTTGCCTGTTTTTAATACCGTGATTGAGGCAGTTGCAGCAACCGATGCAACGGCCAGTGTTATTTATGTGCCGCCTTTTTTTGCAGCCGATGCAATTTTAGAAGCTTTAGATGCAGGCATAAAATTAATAGTCTGTATTACCGAAGGCATTCCCGTTCTGCAAATGCTAAAAGTCAAAGCAGCCATGGCAAATAGCGATGCTTTATTAATAGGGCCAAATTGCCCCGGTATTATTACCCCTGATGCTTGTAAAATTGGCATTATGCCAGGCAGTATTCACTTAGCGGGTTCTATTGGTATTGTCTCTCGCTCAGGTACATTAACCTATGAAGCAGTACATCAAACAACGCTTGCTGGCTTAGGGCAAAGTACCTGTGTTGGTATTGGTGGCGATCCTATTCACGGCATGACTTTTATTGATGTGATTAGTCGATTTCAAGCGGATGATGCAACCCAAGGCATTATTATGGTGGGTGAAATTGGCGGTAGTGAAGAAGAGGAAGCGGCTGAGTATATTAAAGTGCATGTGACTAAACCAGTGGTTGCTTATATTACAGGCTTAACGGCTCCAGCAGGAAAGCGCATGGGGCATGCTGGCGCAATTGTAACGGGTGGAAAAGGGACTGCAACAGGTAAAGTATTGGCTTTAGAAAGCGCTGGTGTAACGGTGGTAAATTCACCTAGTTTGATGGGCGAAGCAATGAAAAACGCTTTGCAGACAATGTGATACACTAGTTAATTCAGCGGTAAGAATATAAAATTATAATAAAAAATACAAAGGTAAACTCTTATGAAAACAACTAAAAAATTAGCAACAATTGGAACAGCAATTGCATCAACATTAACGATTGGTGGAGCTGTTGCAGAAAGTAACCCATTTGCAATGACCGAAATGAGTAGTGGTTATATGCAAGTCGCTGAAGCAAAAATGGACGAAATGAAGTGCGGCGCTAAAATGAAAAAAGAAGCATCTTGCGGAGAAGGCAAGTGTGGCGGCATGATGAAAGGCAAAGGCGACATGAAAAAAGGCATGGATTCTGCCTGCGGTTCAATGATGAAAGGTAAAGACGGCGCAGGTGCTATGGGTGCTGGAATGATGGATATGAAAAAAGGTAAAGAAGGAAAGTGCGGCGAAGGTCAATGTGGCGACATGATGAAAGATGGCAAAATGAAAAAAGGCATGGAAAATTCATGTGGTGCCATGATGAAAGGTAAAGAAGGTGCTTGTGGTATGGGTATGGGCGCTGGAAAAATGGATATGAAAAAAGGTAAAGAAGGAAAGTGCGGCGAAGGTCAATGTGGCGGCATGATGAAAGATGGAAAAATGAAAAAAGGCATGGAAAGCTCATGTGGTGCCATGATGAAAGGTAAAGAAGGCGCTTGTGGTATGGATGCTGGAAAAGAAATGAAGAAAAAAGGTATGAAGAAAGTTAGAGAAGCGAAGTGTGGTGCTATGACAGGATCAAATGCAAACTGGGGTAAGAAAATCTCTGCTGATAAAGCGTCAGGTAAGTAAATACTTATTTGATTGTTTCTCTTTAAGTTCGACTTAAAGGTATAAGAGGGTAGCTTTGGCTACCCTTTTTTATTTTGAACGAAGGCTAAAATATCATCCTTAATAAATTAAACTTATGTCGCGTTCCATTCCTCTAAGCCTTTATATACATTTTCCGTGGTGCATACAAAAATGCCCGTACTGTGACTTTAATTCACATGCTGCTAAAGGCGCGTTGCCTGAAGAGCAATATATTGATGCTTTATTACAGGATTTAGCACAAGACATAAAACAGTTCTCTGAAACGCGCCCGTTACAAAGCATCTTTATGGGTGGCGGTACACCGAGCTTATTTTCTGCTGCACAAATACAGCGACTATTAAAAGGTATTGAAAAGCAGTTACCCTTTACAGAGCATATAGAAATAACACTAGAAGCAAATCCTGGTACCTTTGAAAGTGAGAAATTTGCTGCTTATCGAAGTATTGGTATTAACCGGCTTTCTATCGGCATACAAAGTTTTCAAAATGAACATTTAAAGCGATTAGGTCGAGTGCATTCAGGTGAAGAGGCGGAAGTAGCGATTACTATTGCCAAAGCAGCGGAATTTGATAACTTTAATTTAGATTTCATGTTTGGTTTGCCAGAAAGTGGTGAACAAGATAGCTATCAAGATCTACAGCAAGCGATTAAGCATCAGCCAACACATATTTCTTTCTATCAGCTTACTTTAGAGCCGAATACTTACTTCCATAAATATCCACCAAAACTACCTGATGATGAAGCTATTTTCGAGTCGCAATTAGCTTGTCAAAAATTATTGGCAGAGAAGGGGTATCAGCAATATGAAATTTCTGCTTATGCGCAAGCTGGGAAACAAAGTCGGCATAATGTAAATTATTGGCAGTTTGGCGATTATTTAGGTATAGGTGCAGGCGCGCATGGGAAAATTAGCTTGCAGCGACCCGATAAAATTGTGCGTACCAGCAAAGCAAAGCAGCCTGAGCAATACCTCAAATTATTGAAAAATGATAAACTGAGCCATACGATTTTACAGGATGAGCTTCCTCTGGAATTTGTAATGAATAGCCTACGTTTAAAAACAGGCTTTTCCTTAGACGATTTCAAACAAAAAACGGGTCTCAACCCTGATGTATTACAGTCTGCATTACAGCAGTGCCAACAACAAGGCTTGCTGGATTGCACAGATAATTATTACCAATGTTCAGAAAAAGGCTGGCTTTTTTTGGATAGTATTTTAGAAAAATTTTCTTAACGGATATAACAAATGCTTGATTATCAAAAACAATTTATTCAATACTCCCTTGAATGTGGGGTATTAAAATTTGGCGAATTTCATTTAAAATCAGGCCGTACTAGCCCGTATTTTTTTAATACCGGCCTATTTGATAGCGGAAAGAAATTAGCCAAACTAGGCGAGTTTTATGCGCAAGCCTTAGTTGAATCAGGTGTCGAGGTTGATATTTTATACGGCCCCGCTTACAAAGGGATTACCCTAGTGGCCGCAGCCTCTATTGCTTATGCCAATGTGCATAATAAAGATATTCCTTTTGCCTTTAATCGTAAAGAAGCGAAAGATCATGGAGAAGGCGGCATTTTAGTTGGCGCTCCCTTAAAAGGCAAAGCGGTTATTTTGGATGATGTGATTACCGCAGGGACATCTGTGCGGGAATCTGTAGTTATCATTAATGCGGCAGGTGCAACGCCAGCGGGTGTGTTAATTGCTTTAAATCGTCAAGAAAAAGGGGTTAATGATGTCTCTGCGATTGAGGAAGTGAGCGAACAATTTTCTATGCCAGTTATTTCTATTATTTCTTTAGAGCATATTATTGAGTTTATAGAATCAGATGCAGCGTATGATGAGAATATTGCAGCGATTAAAAAATACCAAAAACAATACGGACTATAAAAATGAAAATTGATATTTACCAAAGTACAAAAGGCGAGAACAAATATATTTCTGTACCGAAAGGCACAAAAATTGAGAGTTTGGAATTACCCGCTACGATTGATCCAGATTTACTTAATTTATCGCCATTTAAAACGCGATTAGAATTAGATGTGACTAAAAAGCAGCCTGCATTAGATCAAGATGGCATTATTAAGCAAATTGAAGTGAATGGCTATGCAATTCATGGCGCGAAAACAGAAATTAAGCTAAGTGTTGGATAGGATTGTAGGTCGGATTTCGTTATCTAGCGTAGCGTAGATAACGAAATCCGACATTTGGGGCGTTTTTAACCAACCTATGGATACTGATGGCTCGTAGATACAAGGATGGGTAGAGCATATTTTTGCGAAACCCATCATTTTGTGCGTAGTAAATAGGATGTGCTGGCGATAGGAAGCGCATCACAGGCAAACGAGCGCTTCGTTCCTCAGCTCATCCTATATCAACAATTAGCTTTATTTAGCGTGCGATAGCCATTCAGTATGGTCGCTTTTACGGCCATGAACGTAATCAAAATATAAAGCTTGAATCTTTTCAGTAATCGGCCCACGGGTGCCTGATCCAATTTGACGGTCATCATATTCACGAATAGGTGTGACTTCTGCTGCAGAGCCAGTAAAAAAGGCTTCATCGGCAACATAAACTTCATCACGAGTCATGCGTTTTTCGACCACTTTTAAGCCTTGCTCATGGGCAATCGTCAAAATGGTTTCGCGGGTGATACCTTCTAGTGCAGAAGTAGTTTCAGGGGTATAAAGTACACCATTCCGAACAACGAATAAATTCTCGCCGCTACCTTCGGCAACATAGCCTTCGTGGTCCAATAATAAAGCTTCGTCATAGCCGGCAGATAAGGCTTCTTGTAAAGCTAGAATGGAGTTAATGTAGTTCCCATTCGCTTTTGCTTTACACATCGTACTATTAACGTGGTTACGTGTATAAGAAGAGGTGCGAATGCGGATGCCTTTTTCCATGCTTTCTGCGCCTAAATAAGCGCCCCATTCCCAGGCTGCAATCATAACGTGCACTTTTAAGTTATCAGCACGTAAGCCCATACCTTCTGATCCATAAAAACACATGGAACGGATGTAAGCGCTGTCTAAATCATTCTTACTGATAGCATCTAGGTGTGCTTGGTTGATTTCTTCTTTAGAAAAAGGAATCTTCATATTTAAAATATGAGCCGAGCGAAATAGGCGGTCAGTATGTTCTTCTAATTTGAAAATAGCAGGCCCTTGGTCGGTATGGTAGGCTCTAAGACCTTCAAAAACGCCGGCGCCATAATGTAAGGTATGGGTTAAAACGTGCACTTTTGCATCACGCCATTCTACCCACTGACCGTCCATCCAGATTTTTCCATCTCTATCGTCCATTGTCATCATGCTTGCTACGCCTTAAATTGATAATTGGTTACTGTATATATGGCGGATATTATACGGGTTTTCTATGATTATGGCTCACCCTCTTCTCTATGAGGAGAGGGTGAGCCATAAATGGGGAAGGAAATCAATTTAGCAATAATTAATCATTGCTTAAAAGGCTTAATTAACATATAAAATAAGTACTTCTTAATACCTTTAACTTCTCCCCCCCTTAATGAGCTCATTTAAAATCACCTTAAACGAATTAGACACGCCTGTAAAAGTGCTATTTACCGGTTATTTAACCACAGTGGCAATTGGATATCTTTTTGCCCTGATTCAAATTTTATTTACCCACGGAATGGCGGATGGAAAATTTGGTTTATCGATAGATGATATTGTCTATAGTTATTATGGAAACCGCTCAGGAACTGTCTTAGAGAATAAATTAGCAGGGTCAATGAAAGGCAAAGCCTCTGAGCAAGAAACCTTTAAGATTATTCAGTGGGTACGTGATGGAGCCAGCCACAATGAGTTTGTAAATGGGGGGGTTGATAAAATCATCGAGGCCAAGTGTGTTATGTGTCATAACGAAGGTGCGGCTGGTATCCCTGATTTTGAAGAATTTGAAAATATAAAAGAACTGACAACGGAAGATGAGGGGGCGACTTTTTCATCGTTAACTCGTGTTTCACATATTCATTTATTTGGTATCAGTTTTATTTTTATGTTCGTTGGCTTGATTTTTAGTTTTTCTACGTCAGCATCTAGTTACTATAAAAGTATTGCCATAGGGATGCCTTATGCCTTTCTTATTATAGATATTTTGTCGTGGTGGTTAACTAAACTGCATCCTATGTTTGCTTCATTAATTATGGTTGCAGGAGCAGGGATGGGAATTTCATTTGCCTTTATGTGGCTAGTCTCTCTTAAAGAAATGTGGTTTATGGAAAAAGACTGGTTTTGTAAAGTGGAGTCACTTTGTAAGAAAAAGTTTAAAATTTTGTTTAAAATTTCCACTAAAAGCATTGAGTTTATACGCATGACAGTCATACCTAAAAGTATCGCGTTAGTTAAAGGCTTATTTTCTTGGATATTCAATAAAATGAAGTAACATAGCACTACTTTAAGAGCAGCGGCCCTGCCAAATTATAATTTTTAAAATGGAAATAGTATGAAACACCTGCATTTATTATTTGTGGTATTAACCATCAGTAGCTTTGTTATTCGGTTATTATTAGCAGAATTTAAGCCTGAAATTTTACAAAACAAAGCATTAAAAATACTGCCTCATATCATTGATACAGTCTTATTATTAAGTGGTTTAGCGTTGGTTTTTCAAGGCAATTGGCTAGATGGAGACTTTGGCTGGATTATTAGTAAAATCGTTTTATTAGTCGCTTATGTGGGCTTAGGCGTTGTGGCTATGCATAGTTTAGGGTTAAAACGCTGGATTGCAGGTGCTGGTGCGATCGCTGCTTTTGTAACGATAGGTATGATTGCAGTAACAAAACATGGTTTGATTTAATTAGCATGGCAGAAAGCCCTGTTTATATTTTTACGGCTTTACCTTGCGAGGCAAAGCCGTTAATTACGCACTTTAAATTAAAAAAAGAAACCTCCATTGCTCCTTTTGCAATTTATACGCGAGGGTCAATAGTTTTAACTGTTTCAGGCGTAGGTAAGTCGGCGATGGCGGCAGCGGTAGCGTATGTGTTTGCGCTATTTCCTGCGGAGAGTCTTGCTGTGGTGTTAAATGTCGGTGTGGCAGGGCATAAAGATTATGAATTAGGCGCTTTATTTGCAGCCGAAAAAATTATTGATGGTGATAGGAATAAATCCTATTACCCAGCAATAGTGACCGACCTTCCTTGTTTAACTCAAAGTATAACCACCGTTTCACAGGCTCAATTACACTATAAAACAGAGTCGCTATACGATATGGAAGCCTCTGCTTTTTATGAAATAGCCGTTCGGTTTAGTTCGAGTGAATTGATTCAATCCCTAAAAGTTATTTCTGATAATGAAAATAACGCAGTTGAGCAGATTACTCCAGCAAAAGTTAGCGCTTGGATACAAGAGCAGCTCAGTGAAATCGAAGTTTGCATCAAAAATCTACAGTCTATAAACAGTGAATATAACACTGTTGTGCTAACGGAATATCCGCAAATTATTCAACAATGGCGCTTTAGTGCTCATGAAAAGTTACAGCTCAAACGATTATTAAGTCGCTGGAAAATATTAAGTAAGGATAAACTTTTGGACTTGGATCAAGCGCAAGATTTTACTGGAAAGCAGTTTTTGGTTTATTTACAAAAAATGATAGAAGAACAGTCATTTGGTGGTTTTGTTGCAAAGCTATAAGTAAAGGTAAAGCAAAATGTGGCTACAAAAAGAAATACAGTTAAAACGCCGCGCTAGAGGGTTTTATCTCGTTACTGAAGAAGTGCTTAGTCAATTGACTGAATTGCAAGCGATTAAAATTGGCATGATGAATGTGTTTATAAAGCATACTTCAGCTTCATTAACGCTTAATGAAAATGCAGACCCTACGGTATTGAGTGATTTTGAAAGTTACTTTAATAAAGCCGTTCCTGAAGGTGAACCTTATTACCTGCACACCGAAGAAGGTAGCGATGATATGCCCGCTCATTTAAAGGCGAGTTTATTAGGCTGTAGCTTAAATATACCGATTACTAATGGGCGTTTGAATTTAGGTATTTGGCAGGGGATTTATTTGTGTGAGCATAGGAATTATGCGGGGAGCCGCGATATTGTTGTGACCTTGCAGGGGGCGGTTGAGGCTGGGGTGGTGAAAACCTAGTTGTTCATCTTATTTTTGTAAAATTTAAACGATGTATTTTTATTCCCACGAAGAATCACGCCGCCATTAAGTTAAGGTCTTATCAGTCTTATGGTACGCTGGCTTTAGCCTGCTATTTTCAGCTAGAAAGCAGGCTGAAGCCAGCGTACCATGATGTATTATTCTTAACTTAATGGCAGTGAGGTTGAGGCGAGACTGTGTAGGTCGGGATTCGCAAGCTCAGCCACACCCTGCTAGATTGCTACGACCTACTCACCCTTAATCATCAAAACCAATTAGATCCCAAATAAAAGGCACAACAACAACATTGCTTGGTGACGCTTCAGGAAGGGTCGGGCCGTCGGGATAGTTGTAGTCATAAATTTTCTGGGTATTTTCAGCAAGATCAAGTAAGTCGAGTGTTTTGTAAGCTTTTATTTGCAATTGTAAAGCGTAAGGGACTGCTGGCGCGCGTTTATGGTGTTCTAAAATGTAGTTAACACGGTTTATTGCGGCTAAAAAGGCTTCTCTGTCGATATAAAACCGAGCAACATGCAGCTCATGGCGTGCTAGCGCATTATCTAAGAAAATCATGCGTTGCTTGGCATCAGCAGCATATTTACTATTAGGAAAGCGGCGCACTAACTCCTGGAAATTTAAGTAGGCACTTTGGATAAAGACGGTGTCGCGCTGGGTTGCATCGGAAGGAATATAGCGGTCTATAAAGCCTAAATTATGATTAAAATTAACCAAGCCTTTTAAATAGTAAGCATAGTCAATATTTTCATGGCGTGGGTGAGTTTTAATAAAGCGTTGTGCCGAAGCGGTTGCCGCTTCTGGATCATTATTTTTGTAATAGGCATAACTAAGGTCCAGCTGAGCTTGTGATGAATGCTCACCAAAAGGGTAGCGCGAATCAAGTTGCTCTAAAATTTTAATTGATTTTTTGTATTTTTCATCTTCAATAGCTTCTTTGCTAGCAGCAACAAACTGCTCGACTGTCCAACCTTCAAACTCCCCTTTTTCTTTGGTAGAAAAAGAGCTGCAAGCAGGTAAAAGTACACAGAAACTTAAAATAAGTAGAAATTTATGGGAAAATAATGGCATGGTAGCAACAACACGTTGTAAGATTGATAACTTTTTCTTTATTGTAAAATAATTTCATAGAGATAAATATAGTTGTTAGGCGATAGTTGTAAAGAATTTAATAAAAGCGTTATTTAGGAAAGAATTACTGTATGGCAATATTAGAAGCCGAAGTCCCCTTTAAGTTAGCAGGAAAGCGATTAGACCAAGTCTTGGTCGAAATGTTTCCGGGCTATTCTAGAAATAAACTCCAGTTATGGATTAAAGCAGGGCGCGTCTCTGTTAATGGGGATAATATTAAGGCAAAAGACCGCTTAGAAGGCGGCGAAGCAATTATTTTAGATGCAGAAGAGGAAGAGGTAACAGAGTATTTACCTGAAGATATTCCTTTAGATATTATCTATGAAGATGATGACATCTTAATTGTTAATAAACCTGCTGGGCTGGTCATACACCCCGGCGCAGGAAATTGGACGGGTACTTTACAAAATGGCTTATTATTTTATTTACCCAATGCAGCCAGTATTCCACGGTCTGGTATCGTGCATCGATTAGATAAGGATACCAGTGGCTTATTAATGGTCGCGAAAACCTTAGCAGCACATCATAGTTTGGTTGAACAATTACAAGCACGTACCATTCATAGAGAATATCTGGCAGTTACGATAGGACGTATGACGGGCGGCGGTACAGTTGATGAGCCTCTTGGGCGACACCCAACAGATCGCAAGCGCCAAACGGTAAGAGATGATGGGAAAACGGCAATAACGCATTACCGTGTGCTTGATCGATTCAAACGCAATACGCTGATTCAAGTGAAATTAGAAACAGGGCGTACGCATCAAATTAGAGTTCATATGGCATATCTGCGTATGCCATTAGTGGGTGATCCTACGTACGGTGGCCGCTTTCAAATGCCTAAAGACTGTGGGGCAGAATTAGAAACGGTTTTACGTAGTTTTAAGCGCCAAGCCTTACACGCAGAAAAGCTTGGTTTAGATCACCCCAGAACAGGGGAGTATATGGAATGGGAGCTGCCTGTTCCTGAAGATATGCAGCAGTTACTTGATGCTTTAGCTCAAAATGATGCACTGGATATCGACTGATTGGCCTGCCCCCGCTAATATTCATGCCTTAACAACGCTTAGAATGGGCGGGGTAAGTGGTGCTGATTACCAGAGTTTTAATTTAGCTGAGCATGTGGGGGATCAATTAGAGCATGTGACCAGCAATCGTCAACAATTAAGAGAGCAATTAAGCCTAAAGAATGAGCCTAAGTGGTTAAATCAAACCCATAGCTCTGATATTGTTTGTGCTGATCAATTGACTGAATTAGTTGATGCCGATGCCAGTTATACCGATAAACAGCAATGTGTTTGTGTAGTTTTAACCGCAGATTGTTTGCCGATATTATTATGTGATACGCAAGGTGAATACGTTGCTGCAATCCATGGTGGTTGGCGGGGCTTATTAAATGGCATACTGGAAAACAGTATTGCGGCATTACCTAACACAGAATTAATGGCATGGTTGGGGCCGGCAATTGGGCCGCAGTGTTTTGAGGTGGGTATGGAAGTTAAACAAGCTTTTGTTGATAAAAATGTCCTGTTTTCTGAGGCATTCGTTTTACAGAAAAACAATAAATATTTGGCGGATATTTATTTAATCGCACGACTTATTTTAAATAAAGCCGGCGTAAAACAAGTTTATGGTGGTAACTTTTGTACGGTAACGGAGACAGAGCGGTTTTTCTCTTATCGACGCGAAGGGCAAACAGGTCGTATGGCAACACTTATTTGGAAAGATTAGGAGTGAGAATTCAATAATACCCGAGTCATACTTATCGCTATTATTAAACCTTCGTCCCTTGCTCTTTCCCTTATTTATATTTTTGAAGTTTTTATTTACATGAATTTATTATTATTGATTATTGCTTTTACTGCGCTAGGCGGAGTATTAAGCGTCTTGGCAGCCTCTGTCTTTTTATTATTATCTGAAAAAAATCGTAGCAAAATTTTACCGCACGGTGTTAGCTTTGCGATTGGCGCATTATTGGCTGTTGCTTTTTGGGGGCTTATTCCTCATGCATTTGAACAAGTTCCCCGCGCAGAGTTTCAAAACTTATCGGGGGCAATTATGTTGGGTTTATTGCTGTTTTTTGTCTTAGAAAAACTTTTGATTTGGCGTCATTGCCATTCGGGTAGTTGTGAAGTGCATGTTGAGGTAGAAGATAATAGCCATGGTCACGGGCATGGCCATAAATCAGCGGGAACAATGATTTTAATTGGCGATGGCATGCATAATTTTGTCGATGGTGTGTTAATTGCTGCCGCGTTTTTAACGGATGTTAAGTTAGGCATAGTGACCAGTTTAGCGGTCGCTGCACATGAAATACCACAAGAAGTAGGGGATTTTGCTATTTTATTGCATAGTGGCTTTTCTAAAAGAAAAGCTTTGCTGTATAACGTATTAGCAAGCCTTAGTACCGTCGTTGGGGGTGTTTTAGCTTATTATAGTTTAGAAGGTTTACAAGATAGTTTGCCTTATTTTTTAGCAATGGCGGCATCTAGTTTTATTTATATTGCTGTTGCAGATTTAATCCCCTCTCTACATAAAAAAACAGATATTAAAACGTCATTACAACAAATTGCGTTAATTTTGGCAGGGGTGACTTTAATTGTTTCCTTACATGGCGTTGCTCATGATATTCAATTAGAAGGCATTGCAGAGGATGCCCATAATCATCAACACGAATAATTTATATTTATACTTTTAAGCGAGATTTACTATGTTAACTGCACCTGCACCTGCACTCATGAATCAAGTAAGTATGTCTAAAAAGATGCTTATTATCTCGATTGCCTTTTTAATTCCTTTAGTGACGGCTCAAGGCTTGTTTTTTAACCAGCAGTGGTCAGAAATTAAGCTTGATAAACAAGAGATGCGGGGTATTCGTTATATTGCTGTGCTACGCCAGTTAGTTCAGCATTTTCCTGAACATAGAGGGATGACCAATGCTTATTTATCAGGTGCAAAACAATTAAAAGCTAAAATTCTTACCAAGCGACAACAAATTTCTCAAGATGTTGCTGCGATTGATGCGGTTAATGCAGAGTTAGGTATTGAGTTAGAAGCAACTGCAGGTTGGCAAGGCATTAAGACAACTTGGCAAGGTTTAAAAAATGATGCCTTTGCTGGCGAGCAAAAAACTATTTTTGCTAGGCATACACGATTAATTGCCCAGGTTTTAACTTTAATTTCTGATATTAGTGATAATTCTGGTTTAACGATGGATCCAGAGTTAGAAAGCTTTTATATTGCTGCTTCTGTGGTTAATTCATTACCTCAAATTGTAGAAAACTTAGGCCAGGCGCGAGGAATGGCTTCCGGTTTAGCGGTTAGAGGCACGGTTAGCACCGAAGAAAGTATTAAATTAGCTAGCTTATTGGCAGCCGTACAAAAAAGTACCAATGCTTTAAAAAGAAGTAAAAAAGTGATTGTAAAAAGTAACCCTGAACTAGGGGGATTACTGCAAGGAAATATGAGCCAAGCTATTTCGCAGTCGGAAGGATACCTTGCTTATTTGGAGTCTACAGTTTTAGAAGCAAGCACAATGGTGGTCACTTCTAAGCAAGTTTTCTCTAAAGGAACGGCTGTTATCCAGACAAATTTTAAGTTGATGGATCGTTTGATGCTAGAGTTGAAAGTATTGCTAGAGCAACGAGAAGAGCGGTTAACTAGTAAAATGATAAGCTTAGGGGCTCTTGGTCTGTTTTTTACTTGTATTGCTTTATACCTGTTTGCCGGATTTTATGTTTCATTAGAAACGGCTATATTAGCGATTAAAGGTGCTTCAGGGAAATTAGCACGAGGTGATTTACGAGCGCGCATTAGGGTTGCGAATAGAGATGAATTTCTTGATGTTGCCAATTCATTTAATTCAATGGCGGAGCAGTTTTCAGATGTTATGCGCCAATTAGATAGTTCCATTGCACAACTCGCTTCAAGTGCTCAAGAGTTATCAACCATTAGCACTAAAACAAATGAGGGCGTACAAACGCAACAAATTGAAGTCGATCAAGTGGCGGTAGCGATGGTTGAGATGGCGGCATCAGTACAAGAAGTAGCTAGTAATGCAGCGGCAACGGCTGCAGCAACACAAAGTGCCCATTATGAAGCAGCGGGTGGTAAAGGTATCGTTAGCAACTCAGCATCCGCTTCTGCATCATTATCGGAAGAAATTGGTTTAGCAATGAGTGTCGTGGGAGAGTTAGAATCTGATGGGGAAAAAATAGGCTCTGTTTTAGATGTTATTAAGAGTATTGCCGACCAGACTAATCTATTAGCTTTAAATGCAGCCATTGAAGCAGCGCGAGCAGGAGAGTATGGTCGTGGTTTTGCAGTTGTTGCTGATGAAGTGCGCACCCTAGCAAGCAGAACGCAAGACTCGACAACAGAAATTGAAAGCATGATTGAGTTGTTACAAAAAGGAACAAAAAAAGCAGCCGGTGTTATGCAGGTGAGCCATGAAAGAACACAGAAATCTCAGGTAGAGACAGGCAAAGAAAATGAATTTTTAGAGCAGATTATTGCTGCGGTAACGGAAATCGATAGTATGTGTACGCAAATTGCGAGTGCTTCTGAGCAGCAAGCGGCAGTCGCTGCAAATATTAGCCAAAGCATTGAGCAAATCAGCCAAATTACAGGCGAGACTTCACATGGTTCAGAGCAAGTCAATGCTAGCAGTGATAATTTATCAAATTTAGCGACTGACTTGCAGTCTCTAATTTCACGATTTAAAGTGTAACTGATTCAATAATAATCGCCTTAAGAATAGCCTGCTTACTGATTGTGAGTGGGCTATTTTTTTGCCTGTAGGTACTGATTTTTTTGTGTATAAACTGATGTTTAATGTATCAGTTAAGCAAACCGTAAAATAAAGAGAATGATGTGATAATGAAAAACGTACCCTTACTTTTTCTTTTAAAATTTTTATGATTGATAGCAATCACCAATATAGAATTAATTATAAAATACTTGCAAATTGCTACGATGAATATGAGCAAGGACAAGGCTGGACGCTCTATTTAGTCGATAATATTAGCTGCCCTTTTACGGCCGAATACATCGGAGACTCGAAGTTATCTATTGCTCCCAATACCCTTATTACCGTGCTTGATCTGATGAACTCAGAATATGATAGCGAAGACGATTTTGAACATTTTATAGCCATGGTAGAAGCAGAAGTAGGTAATGTTATTTATGAAGTTCCTTTAGCTGACTTGAAGGTTGTAGCGGCTAATGAAAAAACAGAGCAAGCAGTCGCAGACTGGAAATACTATATAAATTTGTAACTCTGCAGAGTGAATTTTAGTCTGCTAATAGCAGTTCAAGGCAAGCGGACTGACGTTCGCTCTACGGCATTAGCGCCATTTTATTAGTGGTTGTTTTAATTTTCTATGTAGTCGAGTATATTTTGGGTGTATTCTTTAATAGAAGACTATCCAATTATAGGCGGATGATATGAATAATTTATCAGATGAAGAATTGGCAGTAGAGACTGAATCCTTATCAGAAATAGCATTGCCCTGTTTGTAATGGCAAGAAAGAAAAATGAACATTTTGTCCCTCGGTTATATCTCCTGAAGCTACAAAAAAGATATATTAACTATGCTCATGTATTGTGCTCCCATTCGGTTTTGAGGGGTATTTTATAGCAAAGCTAATCAGCGTAAACCTTTTTCTTAAACTCACACAAATCTTCAATGACACAGCTACCACAGCGCGGCTTTCTTGCAATACAAGTATAGCGTCCGTGTAAAATCAATAAATGATGTGCATCAAGCATATATTGCTTGGGAACATGCTTAACTAGCTTGTCTTCAACTTCCAGAACATTTTTCCCGCTGGCAATTTTTGTACGGTTAGAAACCCTGAAAATATGCGTATCTACTGCCATCACTGGCTGCCCAAAAGCGGTATTTAAGATGACATTGGCTGTCTTTCTACCCACACCTGCTAACGATTCTAATTCTTCACGTGTTTGCGGGACGATGCCATTAAAATGATCTAATAACCTGCGGCATAATTTAATAATATTCGCGCCTTTCGTATTATAGAGGCCGATGGTTTTAATATAATCTTTTAGACCAGCCTCACCTAAATCGAAAATAGCTTGTGGCGTGTTGGCAACAGGGAATAACTTAGCGGTTGCTTTGTTAACGCCTTTATCGGTTGACTGAGCAGATAATACTACGGCAATTAATAACTCAAAGGTGCTGTGGTAATTAAGCTCTGTTACAGGTTCGGGAATAGCTTCTGCAAGGCGTGAAAATATAGCGAGGCGCTTTTCTTTGTTCATTTAAGCTTGTAGGGTGGCGTTAGATATTTATCGTCCCCAAATCGGAACATCATTACCATTAAGTTAAGGGGGATTTGTTCTGGTACGCTGGCTTCAGCCTGCTATTTTCAGTTAGAAAGCAGGCTGAAGCCAGCGTACCATGATGTCTTATTTTTAACTTAATGGCAGTGACGTTGGGGCATGGGAACTATAAAAGTAGATGGGGTTTATAAACTAAATAACTCACGCATTTTTGCGCCTGATTTTTCAACACGCATAAAAGCTTCACCCACTAAGAAAGCGTAAACTTCATTATCTAGCATTAATTGCACATCTTCTTGAGTATGAATGCCACTTTCAGTAATCACTAAACGATCAGAAGGAACCATTGCTTTTAAATCTAAAGTGGTTTGCAGTGAAGTGTCAAAGCTGCGTAAGTCACGGTTATTAATGCCGATTAATGGTGTGTCTAATGTTAAGGCACGCTCCATTTCTGCTGCATTATGCACTTCGACTAAAATATCCATCCCCAGTTCTTTCGTGGTTGCTGCAAGCTCATGCATTTGTGTATCAGATAGGGCAGCAACAATTAATAAAATAGCGTCAGAACCTAAGGCACGAGATTCGTGAATTTGGTAAGGGTCTATCATGAAATCTTTGCGTAAAACGGGAAGAGGGCATGATTGACGAGCCATCTGTAGATTAGCTTCGCCGCCTTGAAAAAACTCTTTATCCGTTAAGACAGAAAGGCAGGTTGCGCCGTTCATTGCATAATCTAAAGCGATTTCAGTGGGCTTGAAATTTTCACGAATAATTCCTTTACTCGGTGATGCTTTTTTAATCTCAGCAATAATCGCGGGTTTTTTACTGATCGCCTTTTCTTGTAAAGCAACAGCAAATCCACGAGGAGATTCTGTGTCGCTAATAATTCCAGCGAGGTCAGCAATGGACATGCGCAGTTTACGCTTAGCAACTTCTTCTTCTTTTTTAGCGAGGATTTTTTTTAAAATATCTGGGGTATCAGTCATAAGAGTCTAGGTTAGTTATGAATGCGCTTTAAAATTAATAAGCGCTTGAAATTTTTCTTTTGCAGCACCCGAAGCAATCACTTCTTGTGCTTTTAGAATGCCTGCTGCAAATGTATCAACAAGATCTGCGGCATAAATAGCAGCGCCAGCGTTAAGCACGACAATATCTAAAGCAGGCCCGGTTTGATTATCTAAAACAGAGCAAAGTATTTGTAAGCTATCTTGAGCGTTGTTAACCGCTAAGCTTGATAAATCTGATCGTTTTAAGCCAAATTGTTCAGGGCTAATGCGATAGCTAGAAAGTTCGCCCTGTTTTAATTCAACCACGCTAGATTCACAGGCAATACTGAGTTCATCTAAGCCATCGTCAGCATTTACAATCAGCACATGTTCACTGCCTAATGTTTTGAGTGTTTCAGCAAGCGGCATTAACCAGTGTTGGTCAAAAACACCGATAAGCTGATTTTTTGCGCCTGCGGGATTAGCTAAAGGGCCTAATAAATTAAACAGTGTGCGCACGCCCATTTCTTTACGTGGGGCGGCCACATGTTTCATTGCACCGTGATGTTTTTGGGCAAATAAGAAACCGACACCAATGTCATTAACACATTGCACCACTTGTTCAGCAGAGAGGTTTAAATCCACGCCAGCGGCTTCTAAAACATCCGCGCTGCCGGAGCTGCTGGAAACAGAGCGGTTGCCATGTTTAGCCACGGTACCGCCTGCTGCTGCAACAACAAAAGCACAGGTTGTTGATATGTTAAATGTATTTGCGCCATCACCGCCTGTGCCACAGGTATCAATAATATGCTTACCGGTAATAGGCACAGGATTAACCAATTCGCGCATCACCTCTGTTGCTGCGATGAGTTCATCGACTGACTCACCTTTACAGCGTAAAGCAATTAAAAAACCTGCAATTTGAGCGGGTGTTGTTTCGCCCGCTAAGATACTGCGTATCACATCGCGCATATCATTACGGCTTAAATCTTTTTGTTCCAAAACGGCTTGTAGTGCAGATTGTATGTTCATGAGTATTTAAGCTTTGTTTAGGGGAAAGTGCTGCGTAACGTTTTTGTAGGATGGGTAGAACGTAACAGCTGGCTTTTTAGCTGTGTAGTGAACCCCATCAATTCTAAATGAAATGATGGGGTTCGCAAGGAGTGCTCTACCCATCCTACGTAAAAGCTGAATAAAAAGGGTGTTTAACGCTCTAAAAAATTGCGTAATAAATCATGCCCATGTTCAGTCAAAATAGACTCAGGGTGGAATTGCACCCCTTCGATATCCAGTGTTTTATGACGAACGCCCATGATTTCATCGAGATTGCCTTGTTCATCTTGCGTCCAAGCGGTGATTTCTAAACAATCAGGTAAAGTTGCTTGGTCGATGACTAATGAGTGGTAACGCGTTGCCGTAAAAGGGTTGTTTAAGTCTTTAAAAACACCTTGGTCTTGATGGAAAACAGGCGATACTTTACCGTGCATAATTTGTTTGGCATGGATAATATTGCCCCCAAAAGCATGACCAATACTTTGATGCCCTAAACAAACCCCCAAAATGGGTTTTTTACCAGCGAAATGTAAAATAGTTTCTACCGAAATGCCCGCTTCTTTGGGGGTACACGGCCCTGGAGAAATAACAATTTTATCAGGATTAAACTGCTCAATATCGGCAATGCTACATTCATCGTTACGCATAACAGTTACTTCAGCCCCGAGCTCGCCAAAATACTGCACTAAGTTATAAGTGAAAGAATCATAGTTATCGACCATTAGGACTTTACATGCGCTCATGAGCGATCTCCGTCTAGCCCAGCTTCTGCCATTGCAACAGCACGGAAAACAGCGCGTCCTTTGTTCATGGTTTCATCCCATTCATTTCTTGGTACAGAGTCATAAACAATGCCTGCCCCTGCTTGTATATGTAAGGTTTTATCTTTAATC
>DAOUSK010000024.1 GCA_030627265.1 Methylococcaceae bacterium | reverse complement strand
CATAAATAATGCGGAAGCTATTTCCTTGCTGGTAATCAGGCGGTGCAAATACCAATCCCCATACAGTGCCTGTTAGCAATAAAATAATGGCTGCCCCAATAAACCACGGCAGTAATTTGCTACTAAACTCATAAAACCAGCGCGGTGAAGCAAGCCGATAAAACCATTGGGGAAATTTAAAACTCATATTCATCCTATTTATTTATATTTACCGAGGCTACAAATGTTGCCGTTATTACTTTTATTACCCATCAATAAGTATTCAATTATATTCTTATTAGGAAAAAATTAAGAGCCCTAATTAATTCACTATTTTAAATAATCAACCCCGATATTTCTTACTTTATCTTTATGGTGGTAATACTTATATTTTGATAAGGCCTCAATGCCATGACAATCAACACAAAAGGTTCCTTCTACCCCTTTATGACGTAAAAAACTATTCACCACATTACCTTCAATATTTTTTTGTTGACTAAAATCCAGCAACGCTGATTTTTTAATATTTTGGTGGATAACAGGTTCCCATGTATGTGGTTCATGACAAGTAACACACGCAATCACACCTTTTTCTTGCACTGATTCATCTGCTGCAGACAATACTGGCATCACCGTTTCATCAGAGCTTAAAACCATATCTTGATAAGGGTGGCCATAATCAATGATTTCTTTCTCTTTACCCAAACCTTCTTTTTGGTGACAATTTAGGCATAGCTCATCACGTTTTAAATGCGGCGCAGCCTCATCACGTTCTTTTTTATCAACAGCAATCACCGAACTTAAAAACACTTGTTCAGTCGAGCCTTTATGCAGCGTATGACAAGCCCCACAAGCACCAGATTGTAAGGGCGTTTCTTCTTGCTGGTTTTGTGATTCTTTTGCAGTTATCCGCAAATCGTGATCGGTTCCCACTAATTTTTGCTTATCTTCATGGCAATTTTCACATAACTGCCCATCACGATGTTCTTCATGTAATACGGGTGTATTAGGCTTTCCAGCATGAACAGAATGACAACTCAGACAGCCAATCTTTTTGACCTCTATCCCTGCAATTTTAACTGGCTCATCCATTTCTATATTCATAGGATGAATACCCTTCTGCTTCGCTTCTTTATCATCTTTAGCATGCTGACGTTGATGACAACCGACACACAAAGCTTCAGCTTGTTTGATTTTATCGGGAAATAATTCTGTGCCTACCGTGCCATTATGTACTTGGTGACAACTTTGGCACTGCACTGATTTAACTTTCTGTCCACGAATTTCAACCGGCTCTTCCAGATCCACATTAACAGGGTGCACCCCAGCTTTACGTGCGGCTTTAGCATCTTTAGGCGCTTGCCGCTGATGGCAACTAGCACACAGCGCACCCGACTCATCTGTTTGGGTTAATAAATTATCTGTTTTACCTTGATGTATTTGATGGCAAGACTGACAAACCAAAGCATCATCCGCGCCTAAAGCCCCGCCATTATTTAATAATAATTCAGGCAAGCCTTTTTGCAAATGAGGGTCTGCTGTTTCTAAATGCTTTACTCGCTTAGCTTCCGGTTTGTGCATTTTCACACCTAAAGGGTGATTGATCCCAAACTGTTTTTCATTCTCTCGCCCTGAATATTTTGCATTCTTTTCATGGCAAGCCTCACACTGTTCACTGCCATAATCCGCTCCTCTTAGCCATGCATTGTGATTTTCTGTATACAAACTTTGCGGCTCTTGGTTATCATTATGCGGCGTATGACAACTTGCACAGTTCAGGTCTTGCTTATCGGTATGCGGATAAAGCTCAGGTATTTCATCTTCACGCGGCAAAGCATCGTAAAATCGCTGTTTTTTATCTGCGGGATCATAAACAGTTGGGTGCTGAACTGCATGAGGAATCGCTTGGCGCGAATCAAATACCACGCCATGATGACAGCTCACACACATATCTAATGATGCAACAGGCAAAATACTTTGCTCATCTTTAACGCTTTCTTGCTCTACTTGATCAGCCCATGTGTAATGACACAAAACACAGTTTTTACGTGAAATCACCGGGGCTTTAACTGGTTTATTTTTTAACACTTGGTAACTGAGGCGTAACTGCGTTAATTGCTGTGTTGTTGAGTCCAATACATATAAAAATCCGGCTGGATCATATTGCACAGCAACTGGCGTTTTAAAATGAAAAATCTCTCCTTGTGCATTTTTTAATAAGCCTAAAAAACGCCCTTGCTGATAAAGGCTGATACTGCCTAAATAAGCATCACTCACATACTGATAGCTTAAGTCATCAAAACTATTACCATTCGGTCGATAAAAATTTTCTACCGAGAAAGCGCCTGTTTGCGAGTAATATTTTCCACGCGGATTAAACACTTGAATTCGTGCATTAACGACATCCACAACGTTCAAATAGCCGTCTTTATCTTCTGCTATCTGAAAAGGGTATTGAAATTGACCGGGCATTTCCCCTCGCTCACCGACACAGCGTATTTGTTTAGCCGTTGTTAAATCTAAATAACAAATCCGATGCCAGCGTCTATCGCTATAAATTAAGTAATTTTCATTGGCTAATAAAGCAACCGGCTCAGGGAGTAAGCTTTCTTTTTCTGGTGCAGATAAAGCAATATTTCGCTGCCACTTTCCTTGTAATGATAGCTGAATAATTTGATGGTGCATTGAATCTGCTATAAAAATTTTCTGCCCGTAAATCGCTAAGCCCATCGCTTTGGTGAAATCATGCCCTAAGGACTTTGCGGATATTTCACGTACCTTTTTACCTTGCGCTGAAAATACCACGATCCTTGATTTCATACCGTCTAAAACATACACCAACCCAGCTTCATCAACAGCTAAAGCCGTGGCCTGATTAAAATCATCCTCTAAAATATGATTTATTTCTGCAACAGGAATATTTTGTTCTGCCGCGACAACCTCTTTTAAAAAAAAGATTTGCAACACAAGACATAAGACAATCAATGCATAGCGTATCATTTTAAAAGTCTCATAATCCGAATACTGCTATCTTCATCTTTATAGCGTTCAAAAAATTGCGCAATAATATTATTATAAATTTTATTTTTTTGGTAAGTATTTGCACCCAGCTCAGCTAAATCTAAAAGCTGGTTCTTTTTATCATGGCACGCACTACATTCAGGACCTTTTTCTTCTAGTGGCGCATGAATTAAAGCACGTCGCTCTATCTTTTCAAGCTCCGTTCCTTTTTCCCATAAACGCCTGCTTTCCTGTGCAAATTGATTGTCTTTACGTAAAACAACGGTTTCATCTTGATAAAATGGCGTTATCTTATAATAAGCATGTATCGATTTAGCTCGCTCTTCAGGTTTTTCTTCATGACTAGTCACTTGACGAAATAACTTAGTTTTTGCTTGAATTCGCGTGCCGTCCCGCACATCTTCCCACTGATAACTCAACGTTTTATCTTTAGGTCGGAAATGGCAACTTTCACATGAAATAAACTGCGTATGCATATTCATAAACGTACGCGTACGCACACTCTTAGTATGTGGCGGCAACTGGTGACAAGGAGTGCATGTGCTATATTCTAAGGACGCTTTCACATCACCACGCTTATGAAAAGGAGGCATCGCTAAATCTTCACGCACGACTACCTCTTTATGTGCCTTTAACTTTTCTTTAGCTTGCTCTAATTGCTGCTCACTTAGCACTGTATTATTCATTTCTTGCAAATACAGGCTTTCTGCCATCACATAACTACTCATCGCACTTAATAAGCCGATAATAAAAATACGGTATTTCATATTAAGCCTCAGGTTCATCAGGTTTTTTAAGCGTTTTCTCTGCTTCAGTCTCTGAAGCTTCTTTATTGACCTTGGTCGACTCTACTGTCGAAGCTGGTTCTATTTTTTTCTCCACACTAGCTTTTTCCAGTTCTAAATCCTCTTTATTAATGGCCTTAGGAGCTACTGCGTCTACTACTGGGGTTGGCGCGACTTTTTTCTCCGCACTCGGTTTTCTAGCTGTGGGTTTAACCCTCGCTTTTTTCGGTTTTCTACCGATCATCACCCGTTCAAATCGACTCCCGCCTAAAATAGCGAGAATTTTTTTATCCGTTCTATAAAAAATCCACCAAACCAAACTACCCACGATAAACACAATGCCTACAGCCATCAATGGCCACATACTACGAAACCAATTCGACTGCCATAAATTTGCATCTGTTAAAGGCTGTTCAAAGCTATTTAAGCCTAATAAAGATAAACTGTGCATATCCGTCATCGTAAAGCCTTCATTCCCTGGCTTTTTGCTATAGGCATGGCAATTAGATTGCCCACAACTTTCACTTAAATTATCCGGATGTGACGCTGATTTTTCATCAGTATAAGCACGAATTTCATGCTTCCAACCATCCGGTGCATGGCAATCAATACAAGTGGCGCCAAACTCTGAATTTGCATCAATAAGTCGCCCATGTAATGTTTTTGTATAACTTTCAGAGCTTTGTACAAAACGCTCGCTTGGTGGGTGTTTTTTAAAGGTTTTTACATCTTCTTGCTCCACCTCACGCATCGCTTCAACATCACCATGGCACTGAATGCAAAGCTGATTATTTTCAATATTATTCCAACGTCTGCCAACAAAGCGTCTTAAAATATGGCCACCAAACTGCCCCATCCATGCTTTACCTTGATGACAGTTACCGCATTCTGTTTCTGCATGATCAAACGCGTCTTTAAATTTTTCTAGCTGCGCCTCCGCAATATAAGCGGTATTGCTATGACAGCGCCGACAAGAAGGGTCTTGTTCTTCTTCTAATTCTTCCAAGCGATTACCGCCGGTTAACCCTTTATACCAACCATCTCCATGTACTGATTTCTCCATTTCTTCATGGATAACATCATGGCTATATTTCACTCCTTCTGAAGGCTCTTCAACATGGCAGGATGCACTACAATCAACTTCTGTATTTTCAACTTTATGCGGATAGTCCACCACTTCACGGTGACAATCTTTACACGGCACACTACCATGCAAAGAACTTGCATAATGACCGGCATCAATAGTTGCACTTCTAAGTACGCCTTCCTCATCAATAAAACTTAAGCCTTCATAGACATGACAAGATAAGCAGCCATCAGGGTCACTATAGCGGGGACCAGCTTCAACACTGTAATTAAGTAGCACCAAGCATAGTAATAAAAAAGAACGTAACATTATCAACAACACCCTTTTATAAAAATGAACCAACAATGATCACTGATATCACTGTTAAAAAGATCATTGAATTAAATATACTAACGCCACTGATCTGAGGTAAAGCTCTTCCTGCAGCGACATCCTCTTTAACTGGGGTGATATGAATCGCTTGCCAATCCGGTAAAGGAAAAATTTCAGTATTCTTTTTAATACGCTTGGGGCTGTTATGTTTATGTTTTGGTGGTGCTGTCCACGCTAAAGCATTCCAATCACACACATCAACACACTCATGACATGACATACATGACATTTGATCAACAACCGCAATTTTATCAACCATTTTAATTGCGCCACACATACAGTCACGCGCGCAAATATTACAGCCTGTGCAGCGCTCTTTAGCAACACGAATACGGTGCGCAAAAGGTAATCTCGCACCAATTCGGTTAACAATACTATCCGCTGCTCCAATCGGGCATAAGAACTGACAGTAAGCTCGCCCTTTACTGGCAAAAACGCCCAATAATAATAAAAGTGCTAAATTCACCAAACCAACACTCGATACAAGATAAACCATGCCACGATATTCTCCACTCATCGCTTCTATTAATCTTGGAATAGTAATAAAGTTGCATAAACTACAAGCACTAATGCCTAACGCAGGCATCGCAATAAGGTAAAAACCAAAATAACCATAACGAATTTGCACTTGTGGCAAGGAACGAAATTCAATTTTCCATCGATCATTTAACATACGTGAGCTTAGCTCAGCCAAACCACCGACAGGGCATAAATAACCACACCAAATACGTCCAAAAAATAAAGTTGTGATTAAAATAAGAGCAAAGGCCATGACACCAATAGCCGCGGCATTCACATGGACGAAAAAATCTCCCCAAGTCATCCCAGGGAAGTACAAATAAAATCGCCGCATACAAAGCTGGCCACATAAATCATCACTACCCACTAATTGCGGTAAAAAAGCTAAAGGCCCTAATAAGCTCATACTCGCTAAAAGAATCATGCCATATCTAAATTTTTGTACTTTAGGGATTGCTTTTAAGTTTTGAATAACACGCATACGAGTTCTCTAATTATTAATCTTTAAAATCATGACAAACAAGGCAAAGCTGTCCATCTTTTGCAGGTAACCGTAATAAGGTTTCCTGAGCTATCCGTTGATAAGAAAATGCCACCTTCATATCATGCTGTTTATTAAATTCAGCAAGACGGTCTAATTTGTCAGCTGTCACAACCGCTTTCCAAGGGTGTGGCTGATAATCCACACCCTTTTCTAAGTCTTTTGTCTGCACTTGTTTCCCCGCTGGTTTACTCGGATCAATAACACCGTATTGATGCGGGCTATGACAGCTCACACAAACCACCTCTTGTTTATCACTTAATGGCACGATAATGCCTTGCTCTTGACTGTTTTTTTCAATGCGTTTCAGCATTTCATCTTTAGCTGGCTTTACTTGATGCTCGACGGCATTGAAGTGAGGATCTTTTAAATGACAACCTAAGCAGATTGTTGTTAAAGGTAAGCGAAGCTTTGCTTCCTTGAGAGACTTTACTTTTTCTCGGTCAGGCACTTCCTCATGGCAAAATTCACACTGCTTTTTCTTAATAGCACCATGCTCATCTAACATCAGGTGAATATTATCGCGCTGAGTCTTTTTTTCATCATGACAACGATAACAAAAACCGGTAATTTTCCGATAAGAGCCACCGACTAAAAAATCAGCCGTTTTTGTATCTACTTTATCGATGGGGGTTTTATCTATCTCTTTTAAGCCATGACAAGTCGCACAAATTAGCTCGCCTTCATCGCCTAGTGTAAATTTCTTCGGTACATTAATGGCATCAGAAGGTTTTACCCCAACAAGGTGGTGCAAGGGTGGCAGCTCTATTTTATCTGCAGCTCTTAAAGGTACGGCTATTAACGTCATTAGCGTTAATAAAAAAAACAAGTAAGGCTTCATAATCCCGTTTGCACAGCCATTCCATGAACATGACATTCACGACAATCTGTACCTACTTGATGCACGCCTGATAAACCATTGCCAGTATCCTGCGCGCCTTGCTCAACAATATCTTGCATTTGATGACAGCTCACACACAGTTGCGAATAATCACCATTCTGTTTTACATCGATCAACACAGGTTGCAAACGCAAACTCGCACTAAGCTTACTCATTCCCGCATCAGTACGATCAACAATCAACTTCTCATTATGCGTGCCGTGCATTGCGTGACAATCCGTACATTCGACCACGCTAGGATATTCATAGTCACTACGTAAACCAGAATAAGTCCGTTCACCCGTGCCTTTGATAGTGCCGTGGACATCAATGAATTTATAATTTTTTTCCATCATTACTAGCGGATCACGCAAGAAGCGAGGCTCCATTTCAAACCCAGTTTGCTGATGACTTTCATTATGACAGCTCAAGCAAAATTCAGTCCCACTTCGATAAGGCATCTCTGCTTCAGAGGACTTAAAGTGTTTTAAGTCTACAGCGGGCTCAAAGTCACCATCCATATCTGAAGCATCATGACAAACCAAACAATTTGCATCATTAAGCTTGGTATCCTCTGCCAACGTAAAATTATGATTTTTCTCTGCATGTTGCAAAGGTGATTTTGGCAACCGATCTGAGTTATGACAGACAGTACATTGGCGTTGCGCACTAGTACCATTTTGTCCATGACAACCGGTACACGAAGAATAACCCACATCTTGGGTAATTCCTTTAATATCAGGTGCTGTTGCATGAATATTGCGCAACACATGACAGTTAGAACACTTACTTTGCCCCCAAGCACTACCGTCACCGCCATGCGTAGGCGTTAATAATATTTGATTGTTGGCTAATGACACGTCACGCGCCATCACAACTTGAGAAATAATATTCAAGCCGGCGAATAGTACAATAAAAATACAGAGTAATTTTTTAGACATAGTTATTGTTTATGGCAATCTTGGCAATAAAAGCTGTTATGACATTGACTACAATTTTCAGGCATCATGCGTGACTCCAAGCCGTGTCGATTTATATAGTTCAAAGGATGGTAACCCGTGCCTAATGTATCCCGCCTGAAATGACAGTCCGTGCAAAATTTACGATCTAAATGACAGGTCTCACAAATAGCCGTACCTTGTTTACTATCTTCACCATGATTCTGGATATAACCTGAATTATGGTCCGCCGGCCAAATTTTCTTAGGATCATCATGACAAACATCACAGCGCCATGGCCCACGTTTCTCATCAACATGGCAGTCATGGCAAATACCCATCAGCGGCTCATTGGCAATGTCATTTAAGGGTTGTCGTTTGCTTTCATCATGTTCATCATTTTTCTGAAAGGCATGGCAGAGTAAACAACTATCCCCTTCTTCTTCCATGATTTCATAATGTGCTTCGTGCGGATAATAAATATCACTACGCACATCACGCTTTTCCCACCAGGTTTTGTCTTTTTTATCACCCGTTTCAGCCGCCACAGCTAAAACCGACATGAACAGCAAAAAGCTTGCTATAAACCAACGCATTAATCACTCACCTTTGCTTGAAAATTATCAAAATACCAGGTGGCTTGTAAGCCAACTAAGTATTCATTATTTAAACGAGAATTAACAATATAACTTCCCGCTAAATCCAGAAAAACATCACTGTATAATTTATAACGATATTTTAGCTCTGTACCTGCCCCTCTATTTTCACCATATAAAGGGCTGGTATCCCAAGAATAAGCTAGATTTAAATTGAGTAAAGAGTTGGCGCTAATGGAATATTGACTACTGAAGTAAATATTATAAGAACTGCTTTTACCAAATTCGAGCATATCAAAATCAGCCGTCACCACTAAATCACGAAAATAACTACTTTTAACACCCACATCAAAACCATAACCACTATCATGCTCAGATTTACGTGTGGCTCGCTTACCCCCGATATGATAACTAAGCGTGTCGGTTACTTGCTGATCAAAACTTAAGCTTAATAAATCTTGTCGTCCTTGGTAATATTCACTATAAAATTTTTCTTTAAACGTAGGGTAAAAACTTTTAGGCTCATATAAAGAATAATTAAACTGTACTCGACTATCCTCCGTAATATCCAGCATTAAACTAGTAAATACCTCTTCAAAAACACCTGTTTCTGTTTCTAATGTACTCATAAAAGATAGCTCATACGCATGCAAAAACTTATGTCTAAATTCTCCTGCAATGGTATTAGCAAGCGTTAGTCTTGTTGATGTATGTTCATCATGAAACTGCTGAAATCCAAAGCGCAACATCCAGGTGTCGATGGGCAAAATATTATTATGCCAATTGATCTGCTGATTGCTCATCACTTCAGCCCCATACAACCAATCACCTGAAACAGAGCGCACATCTTCTTGTCGTGTTGGCCTGCCACCATAGACATTAAATGATAATCCATATTCTGATAATTCATATGACCAAGAGGCTCCATCCAGACTATAAAAACCCAAGCTATCTGAGCGCTGAAAACGTCCTGCTTTGATGGTGCTATCCCATTCTTTTATCTGCTTTTCCGCGTATAGCTGATAAAGACCACCTTCAAAACCATACTCACTACCTTCTCGCGCCACAAAATCTATTGATGCGCGCCAACCCTCATTATTGAACGCTTCAAAACTACCCCATACTTCGCCGAATACCTGCGCATTATCTACATAGCGGGTATAACGATTATCCGTCTGAATTTTTGTTTTTAATGCACCACTCCAATTCCAAGCACTATAAGCATTAGATACTGGCATTAACAAACAGGCGGATAAAAAAAGGGCTTTCGACTTCATTAATTCTTTAGGTCTTAGATTATTTATTTTTGACTATAAAAATCGTCGCCTTGACGTTTTTTTAGCATCGCCCAGCCGACTAAAGAGCCTAGCGCGACGACACAACCACCGCAAACTGTACACTTTCCTTGCTGCGGTATGGTACAACTTGATGAGGTTAATAAATGTCCCGCAGCAATGCCCGCGCCAAATAACCAAGGCATACTTTTATTAAGCAAAGTATCTGCCTCTAATGCCTCACTTTTTTGCTTATTTTCTGTTTGTAATTCACTTATTTTTTTCATTATTTTTCACTTTTCTAAAACCACAAAAGGAGTGCCTAAGGCACTCCTATTCGAATAAACAAACAACGCTATTCATCCTTGAATGTTGTCATTGTTAAACAGTTATTCACAGTCGATTTAAATACTATCCTAGCTATCGATTCCTTTGCACTCCCTTATTGCACTGTATTCACCACCTTGGTCTGCCATTGTCCATTTCCTTGTCTAACCATCCTGACTCACTCCCTAATTCCTGATATTCCATTAATAAGCAAAAGCAAACTCTGTCGCTTCATTACCAGTAGTCCTTATTGTTCCTTGCATATGCCACTTTATATCCCTAGTGACTTCCAGTATTTTCCTTGCGCTTGTGGCTCCAGCCACGCTAAATCCAGTTTGGACATCCTTGTCGCTACACCTCATCCTGTGTGTATAAGTCCCCATTTTGACTAACTATTTTTCAGCGACAAAATAGAAACCCGTTTGTGCCACTTTGATAATGACATAGCCTTTAACAGAACCATCTGTACTAGCTGGTTTGATAGCTACGATATCATTAGCATCTAAAAGCACTGCGTCAGCTACTCTCCAGTTAATACTAATGACGCTGATATCAGCCGCATTAGTTTTACTACCTTGGTAAGGAATTCGTAACAAGACATCACCTGTAATTGTCTTGATTAATTCCCGTGTAGATTTCTCCATACGAAGGTAAACTGGTTCCGAAACTAAAGCACCGACTTTCAATGCTGCTACGACACTCTGAGCTGCATCATAAGCATCTTCTGTTGTATCAGCTTTATTCTCTAAACTACCGAGCATAATGCGCTGAGACTTAAGAACTGCATTTTCTGTTTCAGAAAGCGCTCTCGTTGCGACCATCAAGCCAGCTGCTTTTTTATTGGTTGTATTACCATAAAACATATAGCTATCGGGACCACTTAAGATCGTCGCTAATTTCGTTTTATCAGCCTCATCAACACCCATTATATTGAAGGCATCTTCAGTCGTTTTAGCCATATAAGAGCCAACTACCTCAGGTGCACTAGAATTACGTAATAATGTCATGAACGGATCGACTTTTGTATCATACAAAATGTCAGACACGTTCTCAGTCACTTTGCCATCAGCATCAACTTTCATATAATTCAAGTCAAGAATGACAATGCCCTCATCAACTAAACGTTTAGTCGGTAATTGGGTTACCTCTTTAACATTTTCTTTACCTAATACACCACTCACAGAAACTAGTGAACTAAATGAACCATCCTGCTTTTTCGCATGACAATCGCCACAAGGCATAGATTCAGGTGATGGGCGAGTATTATGCGAAATAATATACTCATTCGACTCAGACCAAACTTGAACGACATTAGGGTTTGTATAGCCTTTTTTACGTAATAAACTTTCATACGCATTTTTAACTGCTACATATCCTTCATAGGTGTCAGGGTCATTAAATTTAAAGCCATGTCGACCTTCAGTTCCACCCACACGACCTAGCTCAGCACCTGTTTCTTGATCTTTAATAATTCCAAAAGGACCATTCTCATCATCGCCACGCTCAAAAATTGCATTACGTTCAATTTTCACAAGCACACGATCATTGGTTAAATCTTTCCAGTAATAACGTAAACGCGGGTTATATGGAATGATTTTTTGCTTGCCATCTTCTGCAACACGGTAACGATACATCATGCCAATTTTCTTATTGGTAATATGACATGTCTGACAGCCAACTACATCTAAATGCGTTTTGGTGATTTTAGTCAAGCTACTTTCACTGTAGCCCGCCATATCGCCATTGCCTTTCCATAATTCCTTATGCGCTTCCAGCATAGAATCATGCCCAGAAGGAACAACATTATTGACCGCTTCATCATGACAATACTCACATGACATCGCATTCGGCTGATAATCTAAATCATTACGCAAATCCATATCTGAATTTCCTTTAGGAAAGTCATGGCTTTGCACTAAATTAGCTGTTTTAGACGTATCACGGTAATACTCTTTAGCATGACAAGCGTTACAGTTATCTATCGTTCTTTCTTCACCATTATCTGCAGTAAAGACTTTACCTTTGTGAACATCATCTTTGTAGTCATCAACAATCAAACCTGTTGTTTCTAGCTCTGCATCTTCAGCCTCTTCAACCGTCATTCTTGCATCATCACCAAAACCATAAAATCCACGACGTGAATTACTGGTTCTATGACATGCCATACAGTTGTCATTATTAGGAAAGCGCAGCATCGGCATAGCAACTTGCTTGTTATTAAATGCAGTAGCATTCCACTTTAAGATAGGCTTTCCAGATGCATCTAAATCAAAACTAATCCCTGTCGTTTCATGCCCATGGCTAATCACCGTTTGCTCAGAACGTGAGAAGGTAACAATGCTCTCATCTTGATCATTAGTCATTAATTCCATCGCTGCGGTTCCAGCTTCACGGAAAAAACCTGCTTTTGCTAACTTACCACGATTAGATCGTATCGCTGCACCACCACCGCCTGGTTTTAGCTCATCTAACTGACTATCAGCAGGCACTTTTAATTTAGTAAAGTCGGCATGACAAACCATACAGTCAACTTCAACGACACCACTTTTTTTCCAATCCCACTGTTCGAAAGAAACCGTACCATCATGACCAGTAACACGCTCATAATAGTCACCATCTAAGGGTTTAATCTCAGCAACATCTTTTTCATCATAACGAATACCATCACGATCTTTTTCTGTCCAGCCGCCACCTGTATGACAATTCATACAAGATTTCACCCATCCTGCGGATCCATAGTCAGCAAAATCTTCTTCATTACTATTATTCTTCTTAGCAAGAACCTGCGGGTTGCTTCCACCCATACAAGTGTATCCACCGTAATACCCTGGTGATACTAAATGAGGTAAACCACGCTTTTTACCGTAATGATCGTCTGCTTCCTTGCTACCAAAATCAAAATGATAAGCATCCGCTATTTTTTCATAGTCATGACACCCACCTGAGCCACAAGTCTGTTTTGGACTATACGGCAAGCCCGTATCCAAAACGTTATTTCCAGATTCATCCAGCATCGGAAAAGAGGGAACATGCGTCACCGTCTTGTCGAATTCATTGACTACCGCATGAGCCAGCGAAAGCCCGCCCATCAATAGCACGAGACTTAGCAAGCCAAGCCTCAGTAATTTAATCGTTATTTGTTGCATGCCCTATTCCCCTTCAAGTTAAATACTCCAGTACAAGCTTAAAGCAAAAATCACACCAACTTAACTACAGCCCTTTATATCTCTTAATCAAAGCCCCTAACGGCTTTATCAAAAGCCCCTCTCCCGGCATGTAAGTAAATTAATGCATTCTAATTAACTAGGGGCAGTTCTCGCTTTTATCCGAAAATAGGTTATTTGCCTTACTTATTTCGCCATATAACACCCTTATAAATATAAGGTCATTAAATATAGCTATTTAATACCGCTCACGCTACCTGCACAAAAAACCTCTCACTGTTGATCACACAAGCAGTACTCCATTCTCAACCTCAGATAAATAACAGCAATACATAAACGGCATAAAAAGTGCTTTTATTTTTCTAACAATTAATTCATTGGAGGTTTATCGATCAAAAATAAACACGCTATCTCTATCCTCAGCATCTATAAATTTTCCAATTCACTCAAAACTTTGCGTTTATTGCTTTTAAATTTACAAGGAAAAAACTTATGCCTAACACCTCAACACACTTCCGCTTTTCATTTATTTCATTAATTAAAGCTTCAATCCTTAGTGCGCTTCTTATGGGAGTCATTTCATGCGGTAGCTCTTCAGACGAAGGCACGGGTAACGGCGGAGCAATAAGCGAAGATACTAAGGCACCTGAAGCAGCCTCTTTATCAGAAGCATTAACAAGCTTTAAAACAGCGACAAGTGAGCTTGGTTTAACCGAATAAGCCTGACTTAATAAATTTTAAGCAAAAAAAAGCCTCAGCTAGATTTCTCTAGCTGAGGCTTTTTTCTGAGTTATTGCCTACTAACCAACCTGCACCAAACTTAATAACACACCAGCCGCAACTGCCGAACCAATAACCCCAGCTACATTGGGGCCCATTGCATGCATTAACAAAAAGTTATGTGGATTCTCTTCTAAGCCAACTTTATTAGCGACACGTGCTGCCATTGGTACAGCAGAAACACCTGCTGCTCCAATAAGCGGGTTAATCGGTGTATCACTAAATCTATTCATTACTTTAGCCATTAAAACGCCTGATGCTGTACCGATGCAAAATGCAACCGCACCCAACGCTAAAATACCTAATGTTGTTGCTTGTAAGAACTGGTCAGCACTCATTTTAGAGCCTACCGCCAAGCCTAAAAAGATAGTCACAATATTGATTAATTCATTTTGCGCGGTTTTACTTAATCGCTCAACAACACCACACACATTCATTAAGTTACCCAAGCAGAACATGCCAACTAGCGGCGCAGCTGAAGGCAATAATAAAGTACATAAGGTTAATAACATTAATGGGAAAATAATTTTTTCCGCAGCACCCACGTGGCGTAATTGAACCATTTCAATACTACGCTCTTCTTTCGTTGTTAAAGCACGCATAATCGGTGGCTGAATTAATGGTACTAACGCCATATAAGAGTAAGCTGCAACCGCAATCGCTCCTAATAAATCAGGCGCTAATTTAGAGGCTACATAAATGGCTGTTGGCCCATCCGCACCCCCAATAATCGCAATCGCCGCCGCATCTGACATACTAAATTCCATCCCAGGAATCATATTTAAAGCTAAAGCACCTAAAAGGGTAGTAAAAATACCAAACTGCGCTGCTGCACCTAATAATAATGTTTTTGGATTAGCTAGCATAGGACCAAAGTCCGTCATTGCCCCAACACCCATAAAAATTAATAGAGGAAATATGCCTGATTTAATTCCCGCATAAAGGTAATACAAAATACCACCTGGATCTGCAATCCCTGCAACTGGAATATTACTTAAGATAGCCCCAAAGCCAATTGGTACTAATAACAAAGGCTCGAAACCTTTTTTAATCGCCAAAAATAACAATACAAAACCCACAAGCATCATAATCACTTGAGGTCCTTCAAAATTATAAATACCTGTGCTTTCCCATAAAAGTTTGAGATTTTCCATAGACTGTCTCTTTATAGTTTTATAAAAGATAGCCACACATTAATTAAATATTAATGTGTGGCTATCTATTTCGTGCTTATACGAAGTAAAAAAGTAGTTATAAACTAACTAAAATTTGCCCAACAGTAACCGCATCACCTTCTTTCACATTAACAGAACTAACTGTTCCTGAAACACGTGAGCGTACTTCTGTTTCCATTTTCATTGCTTCCATGATGATAACAACATCACCCTCTTCTACAGCATCACCTGCTGAAACATTAACTTTGAAAATATTACCAGCTAATGGAGACTCAACCCCAGCACCACCGCTTTCTGCTGCAGGAGCTGATGCACCAATCACTAAATCAGCACCACCCGGCCCAACAGCAACATTAAAATTTTGTCCGTTAACATTCACGGTGTAACTTTCTGTGTCTGTTTTCGGTGCATTTTTTGCTGCGAAAGCTTCAGGGTCTGGAGCTGGCTCAAATGCATCAGGGTTGCCACGGTTTGCTATAAACTTCCAACCTGTTTGCATAAACAAGCCGTCAATTAAGGCATCTTCTTCAACATTCTCAGCTAAAGTAACACCTTCTGCTTTTGCTCTTTCTTGAAGCTCAGCAACTAACCTATCCATTTCTGGTTCAATTAAATCAGCAGGGCGACAAGTAATAACTTTCGCACCGTCTAAAACACGCGTTTGTAGTTCAGCATTAACAGGTGCTGGTGTTGCACCATACTCACCTTTTAAAACACCTGCCGTTTCTTTGGTAATCGTTTTATAACGCTCGCCTGTGAGTACATTTAATACCGATTGCGTGCCAACAATTTGAGACGTTGGTGTCACGAGGGGTAAAAAACCTAAGTCTTCACGTACACGAGGAATTTCTTTTAAAACTTCAGCAAACTTATCTTCTGCACCTTGCTCTTTAAGCTGGCTTTCCATATTGGTTAACATGCCGCCAGGCACTTGTGCTAACAAAATACGTCCGTCAACACCTCTTAAGCTACCCTCGTGTTCGGCATATTTTTTACGTACGCCACGAAAATAATCAGCAATATCTTCTAATTTTTCTAAATCTAAGCCCGTCGCACGCTCTTGACCTTCCATGCTAGCAACAATGGTTTCGGTAGGACTATGCCCATAAGTCATACTCAACGAAGAAATGGCCGTATCAACATTATCAACACCCGCTTCAATTGCTTTAATGAGTGTGCCAACACTTAAGCCAGTGGTTGCATGACAATGTAAATGCACAGGAATATCAACAGCTGATTTTAGCGCTGTCACCATATCAAAAGCATCATAAGGTGTTAATAAGCCAGCCATATCCTTTATACAGATAGAGTGTGCACCCATATCTTCAATTTGCTTACCTTGTACAATCCATTTATCTAAATTATGTACAGGGCTTTTTGTATAAGAGATCGTACCTTGCGCATGCGCATCTGTATTCAAAACAGCCTTAACTGCATGTTCGATATTACGCATATCGTTCATCGCATCAAAAATACGAAAAACATCAATACCATTAACCGCACAACGCTCTACAAATTTATCAACAACATCATCGGCATAATGGCGGTAGCCTAAAATATTTTGCCCACGAAATAGCATTTGCTGTGGTGTATTGGGCATTGCCGCTTTTAATAATCGTAAACGCTCCCAAGGATCTTCACCCAAATAACGAATACAAGAATCAAACGTTGCTCCGCCCCAAGACTCAATTGACCAATAGCCAATTTTATCTAGTTGCTCACAAATCGGCAGCATATCTTCAATACGAAGACGTGTCGCTAAAATAGATTGGTGCGCATCTCTTAAGACGACTTCGGTAATACCTACCGCTTTTTTTATTGCTGTCATGTATTATTTTCCTATGACTTTTTTAACGCTTTGAATTTAAATAATTGTTACCAAACAATTTACTTAGATCTATGTTGGTGAACTGCCGCAGTAATCGCAGCTGTCACCGCAGGTGTAACAGCGCCAGAAGCTGGCCTAGCAACTGCCGGAGCAGCTGGGACTTCTTCAGGTAAAAAATTAGCGACACAATAAGCCATTAGCTTTACTGCACCAATTAACATCACAAGAAAAAGGAAAACGATACCCATGCCGGTAAGCATAAGCTCGACTCCTTGAGTCATGAGTTCATTCATAATTACAAACCAAAGTTTATTAACATTGCCCCCATTATCGCTAAAAAATGGCTACTCCACAACTTTAAAGACTAATGAGATAGGCTAAGTATAAGCAGACGACGACTACACTCACATGATAGAAACATGTTTCATTTGCTTTTCATGATAATATAGTTGCCCCCATCCTGAAATGAAATTTTTCACCCTAAATTAAACGGAATATCATGATATCAACCATCGCCACAGCCGCATTATTTATGGTTGCTTTAGGCGCTACACTTGCAATCATTCTAGCCATCGCAAATAAAAAATTATTTGTTTATGAGGACCCGCGAATTGCAGAAGTTGATGAAATGCTACCACAAGTCCAGTGTGGCGCATGTGGCACACCTGGCTGCCACCCTTTTGCTGAAGCGCTAGTCGCGGGCACTAAATCACCTTCTTCTTGCACCGTCAACACAGAAGCAGCTAATGCTGATATTGCACTCTATTTAGGTGTCGGCATGGGCGACCACGAAAAAGTGGTTGCACGGCTTGCTTGCGCTGGTGGAACTCACGTTGCATATACCCGTGCAAAATATGAAGGCCTCAAATCATGCCAAGCAGCATCTACTGTGTCTGGCGGAGGAAAAGGCTGTAGCTGGGGCTGCTTAGGTTTAGCTGATTGCGCCGATGTCTGTGATTTTGACGCCATTTACATGAACGAACACGGACTGCCTATCGTTATTGAAGATAAATGCACGGCCTGTAATGATTGCGTCGTCGTTTGTCCTAAAGACTTATTCACTCTGATGCCTGTCTCTGAAAAACTCTACGTTGCTTGCAAAAGCCTGGATGAAGGCGACACTGCCGAACAGGAATGTGAAGTTGCTTGCACAGCCTGTGAAAGATGCGTAGTTGATGCGCCCACAGGACTCATCGAAATTAAAAACAACTTAGCCGTCATTAATTACGACAAATACTCTGATTTTGACGTTAACCGAACGCCAATTGAGCGCTGCCCAACGGGCGCTATTGTCTGGTTAGATAGCAAACTAGGTTCAACTTATGCAAGCAAAGGCAAAGAGGGCAGTAAAGCTCACCGTGAAAACACGCTGCCTATTGGCTAAGGAACGTGCATGAAATAATTGTTACATTACCACCTGGGGCGCAGATCTTTAGTCTGCACTTTCAAAATGCAGACTAAAGATCTGCGCCCCATTGTGCTCAAGTTATTTCGTGCATGCTTCTAAATAGAGCGTAAACAATACTAAAAATTAACAATCGACTGAACACCGTTTTAAAAAGGAAAAATTATGGCTTTTTTTGGCAAAAAAAAACAAGATAAAGAGGTTAAATACCCCGGTATTCGCCAAGCAATGGATGGCAACTCTGCTGTAGTTATGTGTGAGCGAGAAGCAAGCGATGCTGCTGGCGCTTTCCCTATCACCCCATCAACTGATATGGGTGAATATTGGGCAGAAGAAAAAAGTAAAGGTCATATCAATATATCTGACCGTCCACTCATTTTTGTCGAACCCGAAGGCGAACATGCTGCCGCTGCGATTACCGCAGGCATGTCAATGACTGGGCTGCGCTCTACTAATTTCAGCTCATCACAAGGCATCGCCTATATGCATGAGTCTTTATATACGGCTGTCGGTAAGCGCCTGCCTTATATACTTAATATTGCCTGCCGCGCCATTACCAAAGCAACGCTTAATGTCCATTGCGGTCATGATGATTACCACTGCATGGACGACACCGGCTTCATCCAACTTTTTGCCAAGGATAATCAATCGGTTGCAGATTTAAATATTATTGCTAGAAAAACTGCCGAACTAAGCTTAAACCCTGCCGCTGTTGGACAGGATGGATTTTTAACCTCACATCTAATTGAACCTTTACAACTACCCGAGCGTGAATTAATTGAAGAATTCTTAGGCTCTCCTGAGGATATTATTAACTGCCCGACGGCTGCACAGAAAATCCTTTACGGTGATGTGCGCCGCCGCGTTCCTGAGTTATGGAATGTTGATGAGCCAATGATGTCTGGCGCAGTACAAAACCAAGATTCATACATGCAATCTGTTGCAGCCCAGCGCCCCTATTTCTTCGACCATGTAAAACAACATGCTGATGACTGCATGGATGAGTGGTTTGAACTAACCGGCCGCCGTTATAATCGCATCGGTCAATATCGCTGCGATGATGCTGACTATTTAATTATTGCGCAAGGTAGTGTTATCCAAACCGCCGAAGCCACTGCTGATTATTTACGTGAATCGCGTAACATCAAAGTAGGTGTGGTTAATATGGTTTTCTTCCGTCCCTTTCCTGGTGATCTTATCTCTGCTGTCGCTAAAGGCCGCAAAGGTATCACAGTCATGGAGCGTACTGACCAACCTTTATCCGAAGATTTACCGCTTATTTCAGAAATTCGTAATGCTTTAGCCAAATCATTTGAAAATGGCCACTCTAAAGAAGTGCCTTTTCCTGAATATGCTACTTACAACAAAATAACCGATACTTCCCCGCTCTATTCTGCCTGTTTTGGTTTAGGTAGCCGTGATCTGCAGCCCGAAGGTATTATTG
Organism: Methylococcaceae bacterium; assembly: GCA_030627265.1. Classification (GTDB taxonomy): domain Bacteria; phylum Pseudomonadota; class Gammaproteobacteria; order Methylococcales; family Methylomonadaceae; genus Methyloprofundus. The sequence goes on along the minus strand of DAOUSK010000024.1, from coordinate 1,982 downwards.
CCGCCATAGAGAATATGCTGCCTCAGGGTAAACATAAAAAATTCTACTACCTCGGCATAGACTTTATTCGTAAACAAGCATTCAGCCCTAAGCAAGAATTGCAGCAGCAAACCATCTTGGATGCCTATCCGGCCATTGAAGACTTAGCTTTAAAAGGCTCTGAAAATCCTAATTTAATGCCTAAAGGCGCGCTGACAATTCGCATGCATTCTGTCGGTGGTTGGGGAGCAATTACCACAGGTAAAAATTTGGCAATGACCTTATTTGACCTACTTGATTACAATATTAAAGCAAACCCAAAATACGGCTCCGAGAAAAAAGGCCAGCCGACGACTTATTATTTATCTGCGGCTCCAGAGCCTATCCGCATCGCCTGCGAGTATGCGTACATTGATGTGGTTATCGCGCCTGATCCTAATGTATTTACCCACTCCAACCCTTTAGCTGGGTTAAATAAAAATGGTGTATTCATCATTCAAAGTGAAGCCAGTAGCCCAGAAGAAGTTTGGCGTAATTTCCCTAAAGCATCACAACAATATATTGTTGATAAAAATATTAAAGTCGCTTATCTCGATGGTTTTAAAATTGCTCGCGAAGAAACTAGCCACCCTGATTTACAATCCCGCATGCAAGGCATCACTTTCCAGGGTGCTTTTTTTGAATCCACAGACATTGCGGAAAATGCAGGTAAAAGCAAAGACGATATTCTTGATGCCATTCATGAAACGATCAAAGCAAAATTTGGCAATAAAGGGGAGCAAGTTGTTGCTGATAATTTCCGTACCGTTAAACGTGGCTTTACTGAAACACAGCATTTAGACGTCAGCACTATGACGGTCGGTGATATAGCCGAATCAGCAAAAAAAGTAGAAAGAACAGCCCCTCTCACTTTATTGCAAAAACCAAAAAATGATAATCCTATCTCGGATATTCACCGTTTCTTTGAGCAAACAGGTAGCAATTACATCAATGGTCGCTCTAACGATAACTTAGCTGATCCCTTTCTAGCGCTCAGCATTATGCCTGCTGCGACAGGTATTTATCGCGACATGACCCAAATTCGTTTTGAGCACCCCGAATGGATTCCTGAAAACTGTACCGCTTGTGGTGACTGTTATACCGTCTGCCCTGATAGCGCCATTCCTGGTTTAATCAATAGTGTTAACGAAGTTTTTGAAACCAATATTAAACGCATCGAAAAAACCGGCAAAAGCGTTAAGCACTTACGCCGCGCAATTCGTAACGTAGAAAAAAAATACCACGCTTTAACGGCAGATAAAACAGAAGGTACGGTACTCGATCCGATTTTTAATAAATCAATCGGCGAAACAATTAAAGAATACCCTGAAGATCAGCAAGCTGAAGTACGCCAAGAATTTGATTGGTTTAAAGAAGCAATGGGCGATTTTAAATTTGCCATTACTAAGCCCTACCATGATGCGATCAACAAACGCACACCGAATAATGGCGGCTTATTTTCTATCACCATCAACCCAATGACCTGTAAAGGTTGCATGGAATGTGTGGAAGTCTGCCCTGATGAAGCCCTCATCCCTATCAAACAAACGCCAGAAAGCATACAAACCCTACGTAATGACTGGGAATATTGGAATGATTTACCAACCTCCAATTCCAAATACAAACGTATTGATGATTTAGATGAAAAAGCGGGTGCTTTAACCACCATGATGCTAGACAAGCGAACTTATTCATCAATGAACTGTGGTGATGGCGCTTGTTTAGGCTGTGGTGAAAAAACCATTGTGCACTTATTTACAGGTACCGTTGTTGCACTGATGCAGCCACGCGTACAAAAGCAAATCAAAAAAATAGAACAGCTTATTACCGGAATGGAAAAACATATCCGCAGTAAATTAGCTGAAAAATTAGATATTAGTGATATCGAAGCAGTAGAAGCGGCGATTGAAAATAACAAAAATGTTGATTTAACATTAACAACACTCAGCAGTGCGCTTAGTGAT
>DAOUSK010000023.1 GCA_030627265.1 Methylococcaceae bacterium | reverse complement strand
TTTTTCATCCTTATCCTTAAGAATGTTGTAAATATGGAGCTGATGATGGGAATCGAACCCGCGACCTGCTGATTACAAATCAGCTGCTCTACCAATTGAGCTACATCAGCTAAAGAACGGGTATTATAGGTACCTATCCCCCGTCTGTAAAGACTTTTATCTAGCTCGATGAGTTTTTTTCTTATGCGGCACACGTCTATTATTGTTTTCAGTACGTTGCGTTCTAAAACTCTTTCCTCTCTCGTTTTTAGCATTGCTAGGACTGCCACCCTCTTTAGGATTCCAGTTAGGAATTAGTTGCTGCTTACCATTACCGATTAAATCAGCGCGCCCCATACTTTTTAATGCTTCTCGCAATAAAGCCCAGTTTTTAGGGTCATGATAGCGTAAAAAAGCTTTGTGTAATCGGCGCTGTTTTATTCCTTTTGGAATTGAGACATCCGAATCACGCCCTCTGGTTACTTTATTCAAGGTATCTTTACCTGAATAGTACATTGCACTGGCAATAGACATCGGCGAGGGTAAGAATGCTTGTACTTGGTCTGCTCTAAAGCCATTTTTCTTAAGCCATAAAGCTAAACCTAGCATATCGTTATCTTCTGTCCCTGGGTGGGCGGCAATAAAGTAAGGGATTAAATACTGCTCTTTACCCGCTTCTTTAGAGTACTTTTCGAACATTTTTTTGAAAGCATCGTAGGTTCCCATCCCTGGTTTCATCATTTTAGATAAGGGAGCATCTTCTGTATGTTCTGGCGCAATTTTTAAATAACCACCGACATGGTGCGAAACCAGTTCTTTTACATATTCAGGCGATTTTACTGCTAAATCATAGCGTAAACCTGAGGCAATAAAAATCTTCTTAATTCCTTTTAAAGCGCGCGCACGTCTATATAATTTTATTAACGGTGTATGGTTGGTATCTAAATTTTCGCAAATTCCTGGGAAAACACAGGAAGGTTTACGACAAGACTTTTCGATTTTTTCATCTTTACAGGCAAGGCGATACATATTGGCCGTTGGCCCGCCTAAATCGGAGATATTTCCGGTAAAGGTTGGCGATATGTCACGAATAGCTTCAATTTCTTTGATAATTGAATCTTCTGATCGACTTTGAATAATTCGCCCTTCATGTTCTGTAATCGAACAAAAAGAACAGCCGCCAAAACAGCCGCGCATAATATTAACGGAATGCTGAATCATTTCAAAGGCAGGAATATTCGCTTTGCCATAGTCTGTATGTGGCAATCGTGAATATGACAAACCAAACACGCCATCCATCTCACTGGTTGTCAGTGGGATGGGCGGTGGGTTAATCCACAACCACCTTTGCATATGCTTTTGCAATAAAGGTCGCGCGTTGCCTGGGTTAGTTTCACCGTGCATAACACGCGACGCATGCGCATACTGTACAGGGTCATCTTTAACGGTATCGTAATCAGGTAAGCGAATAATTGTTTTCGAGCGCTCTTTATTGCTGATTTTACTGCTATCTGCCTTTTTAGTTTTCTCGCTAGGCTTCTCTTTACTGGCACAGACCGTTTCATCTTCCATCTGATAGGGGTTTTTAGGCTTAATAACAACGCCTGGTGTATCAAGATCGGATGAGTCTTTAATGGTCCAATCAGAAGGCACTTGTTTTACAAAATGAACGGTTCCACGGATGCCTTTTAGCTCCGTTACTAGTTCACCTGAAGATAAGCGATGCGCTATCTCTACAATCTGCCTTTCTGCATTACCATAGACTAATAAATCAGCCTTAGAATCTAATAAGACAGATTTTCTAACTTTATCTGACCAATAGTCATAGTGTGCAATGCGTCGAAGGCTGGCTTCAATACCACCAATAACGATAGGCGCTTCTTTATAGGCTTCGCGACAACGATGCGAATACACATTAACCGCTCTATCTGGGCGTTTCCCGCCATCTCCATTGGCTGTATAAGCATCATTAGAGCGAATTTTTTTGTCTGAGGTATAGCGGTTAACCATGGAATCCATGTTGCCACCTGTTACCCCAAAAAATAAATTAGGTTGCCCAAGGACTTTGAAATCATCGGCACTTTTCCAGTCTGGCTGAGAAATAATCCCAACTCTGAAACCTTGTGCTTCTAATACTCGCCCTATAACAGCCATTCCAAAACTCGGATGATCCACATAGGCATCACCTGTTACCAAAATAACATCGCAACTATCCCAACCTAGTTCATCCATTTCTTTGCGTGACATAGGAAGTTCTTTTGCTGTGCCAAAGCGTTGTGCCCAAAATTTCCGGTAAGAGAAAATGTGTTTGGCATCTAAAATATTCATGGTTTGATAACTCTTTTTAATACACTGCTATTATTTCTTTTTAAATCTTTTATAAAATTTAAAAATTCGATCTGATACTGCTCATCAAGCTGTTTAGCTCGGAGCCTTAATGCTTTCATGGAAAAATCAGGGTGTCCTTTTGCAAAAGCCAAACCAATGATATTGCCTCGCCCTCTTACAGGTAAAAACAATATTTTCCACTCAAAGGTCGAGCCCATTTCCCAGGCAATTTGCTGGAATAAATCTTTATCATTACCCCATAAGTTAATCACCAACATGCCTTTATCGGATAATAAGGTTTTGCAAGCAGAGAATAATGCGGAACCTTGTATCGTATCAGCCATGCCAACTTCATCAAAAGCATCAATCATAATCAAGTCATGCTGCTTTGGGCTACCTTTACTTTGCTGTTTGATATAGTCTGCGCCATCGCCTATTTTTATTTTTAAGCGAGGTTCTAGGGGAAGCTGAAAAAATCGCCTTGCTACTTTTAGTATGGCTTGGCGAAATTCGATGGTTTTTATTTGGCAGTTGGGGAATTCGTACAATAAATACTTGGTTAATAAGCCTCCGCCTAAGCCTATCATTAAAACATCATTAGGCTGCTCTTTAAAAAGCAACCAACTCATCATTGCTTTTGCGTAGGCAGAATGCAATACATTAGGCTCTGCTATGTACATGCTACTTTGCCGTGGACTGGTTCCGAAATGCAAAGATCGTACACCTTCTGTTTCTACAATCTCAATAAGACCATGCTCATCAAATTCTTGGTGAACTAATAAGCCATCATATTTTTGCATGCTAACGGGACTTTTGAAGGGATGAAAAATACATTCTTGTAGGCTGGGCAAAGAGCTCTATCCGTGCCCATCCTACGTAAAGCTAAGACTCTTGAATATCTAAAACAAAATCATCAAACGGGTTATACAACACAATAGTTTCATTGCGCTCTGGTCCCGTTGATAGAATTGATATTTCAACATCAACTAACTCTTCAATACGGCGTATGTAAGCTAAAGCATTTTCAGGTAAATCAGCAACTACTGTAACACCGGCTGTTGGCTCTGACCAACCATCCATATATTCATAAACAGGCTCACAGGCTTCGTATTTTTCAGCACCTAAAGGAGCCACAAGGACTTCTTTACCATCTATTTTATAAGCAACACAAATCCCAATTTTGTCTAAACCATCTAAAACATCCAGTTTAGTGAGACACATTCCGCTCAATGAGTTCATTTGTGCTGATTTACGCATAGAGACTGCATCAAACCACCCTGTTCGACGTTTTCTACCCGTTGTCGCACCAAATTCATGGCCTTTTTCACCTAAATGCTGACCATAATCATCATCGAGTTCAGTTGGGAAAGGGCCGTTTCCGACGCGTGTTGAGTAGGCTTTGGTAATTCCTAGAACATAGTCAATATCTAAAGGTCCTACGCCTGTCCCTGTTGCGGCACTTCCCGCTGTGGTATTAGACGAGGTAACAAAAGGATAGGTACCGTGGTCAATATCTAATAATGCACCTTGCGCTCCTTCAAAAAGCAAGTTCTGATCATCTTCTTGATACGCATGTAATTTTTCAGCCACATCAATTAGCATTGGTTTAATGTGCTCAGCTAACTCTAAAGCATCTGCTAACATTTTTTCGTAATTAACCGGCTCAACTTTATAGTATTCAACCAACATAAAGTTATGAAAATCGGTTAATTCTTTTAGTTTTTCCGCAAATAATTCTGGATTTAATAAGTCAGCGGCACGTACACCACGACGTGCTACTTTATCTTCGTATGCTGGGCCAATTCCACGACCTGTTGTACCAATAGCTTTAGCGCCTTTGGCAATTTCTCTTGCTTGATCAATCGCAACATGGATCGGTAAAATTAACGCACAGGCTTCACTAATTAATAAGCGTGATCGAACAGGAATTCCTGCTTCTTCAAGAATTTTAATTTCTGTTAATAAAGCTTCTGGCGATAAAACCACGCCATTACCAATTAAACACTGCACACCTTCACGTAAAACACCCGATGGAACTAAATGTAATACTGTTTTTTTACCATCAATAACCAGCGTATGTCCTGCGTTATGTCCACCTTGAAAACGTACCACTGCCGCCGCTTGATCGGTTAACAAATCAACCAACTTACCTTTACCTTCATCGCCCCATTGCGTACCGATGACTACAACATTTTTACCCATAACAGTTTCCGATTAATTTAACGGGACAAGAACCCAGTTCTCATCAATTTTTTCTAATTTTTGATTGCATGCTAATTGCTTAGCAGAGTCTTTTTGGCCTGATAACTCTTTAATGACAATACAACCTGCTGCACGCAATTCTCGCACTTTTTCATTTAATGCTGAATCATCTTTAGCAATAGGCGCTAATACTTTATTGACAGTCTCAGGTGAATATTCTTTTTTACTTAACCTTGCTAAGACTTTTAAATCAGCACTAAAACCTGTTGCAGGTCTAGCCGAGCCAAAAATTTGCCCAATATTATCATATCGACCACCGCGTGCGATTTCTTTACCAACTTGCGGAACAAAGGCTGAAAAAACTAGGCCTGTATGGTAATGATAACCACGTAATTCGGCTAGGTCGAAACTAATTGTCAGTTGTGGGTAGTTAGTTTGCAATACATCTGCGAGCCCTTGCAAATCAGCTAAAGCATTTTTAATGCTTTCACTAACAGCAGATAATTTTTCTTGCGCAAGATTAAGCACGGTACGATCACCATTTAGCTTAGGCAGCTCTAAAAATATTTCATGTAATTCCGGTGTAAGCGAATAATTAGCTAATAAAACTTCCAGCTCTACATTTGATTTACGCTGCAAGACACTAAACAATTCAATTTCTTGCTCTTTAGTTAATTTTGCTTGCTCGACTAAGCCACGATAAATACCAACATGGCCAATATCCAGATGAACATTTTGTAATCCAGCTTGCGCCAAAATTTCCAGCATTAATTGCACGACTTCTGTATCGCTATCAATTCCCGCATGGCCAAATAGTTCTGCACCTATTTGCATAGGAATTCTGGTTTTATCTAATGAATTTCCGCGTGTATGTAATGTTGTTCCTACATAACATAAGCGTGAAGCTTGCTGATGACTTAGGCTATGTGCGTCAATTCGCGCAACTTGCGGTGTCATATCAGCACGAATACCGAGCATTTCACCACTTAATTGATCGGTTAATTTAAATGTTTGTAACTTTAAATCATGACCTGATCCCGTTAATAAAGAATCAACATAATCAATAAAAGGAGGAATTACTTTTTCGTAACCCCAGCACTCAAATACGTCCAATAATTGGCGGCGTATCTTTTCTAAGTGTTTTGCATCTTCAGGAAGTACTTCTTCAACACCTTCAGGCAATAACCACGGATCTTTATGCAACATTTTTTCATCCAATACACACAAAAAACGCTCTACCAAGGCAGAGCGTTTTTTTGTTAAACACAGGTAAATTTATAACAACCTACCCTTAATTAATCTTATCTAAAGATTAGGTTCGTTTATTTTTCTTTTTTAAAGTATTTAAAGAATTCTGAATTAGGCTCTGTCACCATGATATTTGATGAATTTGAAAACGACTGCTTATAAGCACTCATACTACGATAAAAAGCATAAAACTCAACATTTTCTCCATAAGCTTGTGCATAAATATCAGAGGCTTTTGCATCACCCGAACCTTTCATCATTTCAGCATCACGATAAGCATCAGCTAAAATAATTTCTTTTTGCTTATCTGCATCAGCCCGTACTCTTTCAGCTGCTTCTGAACCTTGTGATCTAAATTCACGTGCAACTCGTGCTCGCTCAGCTTCCATACGTCGATAAACTGACTGACTCACTTCACTTGGTAAATCAATCCGCTTCACTTGTACGTCAACAATCTCAACACCTAAATTAGCGGCAGCTTCAACCGTTGATGCAATCAGTGACTTCCGAACAACACTTCGGTCTGTAGAAACCAATTGTTTAATGTCACGCTTACTAAATTCACTACGAAAAGCATCTTTAATAATTTGATCTAAACGTACATTTGCTTGGTAAACATCCCCAGCAACTGCGGTATAAAAGACTCTTACATCACCAATGCGCCACTTAATAAAAGAATCAACAATTACATTTTTCTTTTCTGCTGTTAAAAAACGTTCAGGCGATGAATCTAAAGTTAAGATTCGCGCATCAAATTTCTTAATATTATTAATAAAAGGTAATTTAAAGTGCAGCCCTGCCGAATAATCAGACTCTACAATTTCCCCTAACTTGAATTTAATTGCTTTTTCAGTCTCTGAAACGGTAAATGTACTCATCATTATCAGAGTTAATACCGCACCAACGCCGACCAATATTTTATTTTGTGACATTTTAGCGCCCTCTCTCTACACGTCCACGACTCGAAGGGCGTGGTTGATTAATACTGCGGTTTGGTGCAGTTGATCTTGTGGTCGTCGTATAATTGTCTGACAACGGCTTAGCTCTATTATTTGCTGACTTATCCACTAATTTATCTAGCGGTAAATACATCATATTATTTGAACCTTTCACATCAACTAATACAGTATCAGTACCACTCATCACCGCTTCCATCGTATCTAAGTAAATACGTTTACGAGTAACCTCTGGTGCTTTTTTATATTCTTTTAAAATTTGTGTAAATCGACTGACATCCCCTTCTGCTGCAGAGATAATTCTTGATTTATACCCTTCAGCTTCCTGCGTCAGTCTTGCTGCCGCACCACGAGCCTTAGGCACAATATCATTAGCATAAGCTTCAGCTTCATTAATTAAACGCTGCTTATCTTCACGCGCTTTAATCGCATCTTCAAAAGCACTTTGCACTTGTTCAGGAGGCTGTGCATCTTGTAAATTTACACTTGTAACCAGAATACCTGACTCATAAGAGTCCATGACACTTTGAATTTCAGCTTTAATATCAGCAACAACTTGGCTACGCCCTTCAGTTAACACAAAATCCATTGTATTAGCACCGATAACACCACGCTCTACACTTTCTGTGACTTGTTTTAATGTTGCTGTTTGATTTTTAATATTAAATAAATATTTTTTAGCATCATTGACCTGGTATTGAACCGCTAAACGAATATCTACAATATTTTCATCTTTTGTCAGCATCAATGCTTCTTTAGGCACCGACCCCTTTCCACCTTGACGACTACCACCTGAACGATAACCCACTTCTAAAAAGCGTTGTTGGGATATATTGATGATTTCTACTTTTTCAATGGGAGAAGGTAAATGCCAATTTAAACCTGGCTGAGTCGTGGAAACATATTCTCCAAAGCGCATTTCTACACCACGGTTTCCCTCATCAACGATGTAGAAACCACTTACCGACCATAGTGCAACAGCACCAAGCGCCAAAAACCCTAAACCTTTTAATGAAGGCGCTGAGTTATTATTACCATCACCCTTATTTCCACCACCAAATAGACCACCCAGTTTATTTTGCAGCGTGCGCATTGCTTCATCTAAGTCAGGAGGGGTATTTTCTGTATCACGTCCACTCCAAGGATCTTTTTTCTTATCGCCGCCTGGTTCATTCCAAGACATTAGTTAACTCCACTTTTTTACTGCAAAATTGATAACTTTGACTCACTGAAATATCAGAGAGTATTAACTTATTAATTATCCTAAAAAACACAACTTAATACAATCTTTCTCACTCAATTTCTTCAAAAGAAACCTCACTTAAAAGACCTAAGTGCTGCTGATCTATATTAACAATCAAATCCCAGCCCCCTTCTTCGGTATATTCTTCCTTAACAACATGGGCCATTGAATATAACTGCGACCTAATTCCACCTTGTAGCGGGGAAAGTTGACATGCAATTTTGATGCTATTGGTAGAAAATAGCTCCGTTAACGCATTGGCTAATAAATCTAAACCTAAATTCTTTTCAGCTGAGATCCATACTCTTATTGGTACGCCTTCTTCATTTCTATCAATTCTTGGCAAGAAATCATCTAATAAATCAATTTTATTAAACACCTCTAGCTGCTGATTATCTCCCGCACCAATTTCTTTAAGGACGCGATTAACTTCATGAATCGTTTCATTACGATACTCGTCGTTGACATCAATAACATGCATCAATAAATCTGATTCAATCGCTTCCTGCAAAGTTGACTTAAATGCCGCGACTAATTCATGCGGTAAATGCCGAATAAAACCAACCGTATCTGCTAAAACAACTTTAGTACCAGAATCAAGCTTAAACTCTCTCAGTGTCGGATCTAAGGTAGCAAATAATTGATCTGCCGCGTAAATATCGGCTCCAGTTAAGCTATTAAATAAGGTCGATTTTCCTGCATTCGTATAACCAACTAAAGAGATGCTTGGCGTTTCTGAACGCTTTCGACGAGCACGCCCTTGGTGCCGCTGCTTAACGACGGTTGCTAAGCGGTTTTGTACTAACTTAATGCGCAGGCCAACTTGACGTCGATCCGATTCTAACTGAGTTTCCCCCGTACCACGCATTCCTATCCCGCCCTTTTGACGGTCTAAGTGAGACCACCCGCCAGTAAGCCGTGATGACATGTGATTTAATTGCGCAAGTTCAACCTGTAGTTTTCCATCATAACTTTTTGCACGTAAGGCAAAGATATCTAAAATCAGTCCATTCCGATCAACCACTCGAAACTCTAATTCAGCTTCTAAGTTACGTTCTTGACTCGGTGTTAATACATGATTAAACAAGACTAAATCAGCTTCTGTTTCTGCAATAACAGCTTTTAATTCTTCTAACTTACCTGAACCAATAAAAAAACCTGGGTCTGGGTAGTTTCTAGAACCTGTTAGGACGTGAACAACTTCAGCACCTGCTGATTTTGCCAACTCCTTCAGTTCATTTAAGTCTTCTTGTCCGCGAGAGAGATTAATATGCACTATAACTGCACGCTCTCCAGATTCAGGGCGATCAAACAAAGCAAATCTCCCTTATAAACTCTTTAAACTCATTCAAATTCATTCTCTTTAACAACAATATTAATTGCTTTTCCTGGTACGATAGTTGATACCGCATGCTTGTAAACCATTTGTACCATTGTATTTTTTAGCATAATGACGTATTGATCAAAAGAGTCAATTCGCCCTTGTAGTTTGATTCCGTTAACTAAAAAAATTGATACTGGTGTATGCTCTTTCCTTAATGTATTTAAGAAAGTATCTTGCAAATTCTGACTTTTTGACATCCTTCTCTCCTTATTTATTATTATTTTAATCCTATTCAACACAATACAGATGCATTAAAAACATCCTTTAGAGTCTAATAAAGCCCTCTACACAGAGCTCGTAGATATTAGCACCTTACCTACACACCCAGCGTCTTACCTTACCGATAATTATCGTTATTTACAAGATATAGGGGCAACTAGCTAAAAAAACAAGCATATGCATGACTAATTATTTGTTAAATTTTTTATTTGCTGATTTGCTGCAATAAATGCACCTAAAACCCCCAGCAATGCAGACAGTATAATAAATAATAGCGTTTCATCTAAGGACATAAAACGTAATTGATATTCACTATGATAAAGCGCCAACAACTGTTCAACCGGTGATTCCAACAACAAAACAATACCCGTAATAATAACCCAAGCCAAAATACCCGCTAAGCTACCGTACCAAAAACCAGTATAGAGAAAGGGGCGATAAATATAAGCATTGCTCGCACCGACTAGTTTTTCAATCATAATTTCATCACGCCGCGTTTGCAGCTCAAGCCGTATGCTATTACCTGTTATCAATATAACAGCAATAATTAGCAGTACTGTGAGTGCATGAATAAAATTTCGCGCTATTTGCATCATTGCTTGCAGCCTTGAAACCCACTGCATATCCATTTGCGCAAACTCAACCAAAGAGTTGGACTCTAAAGTTTTAAGTAATTCCTCAAACGTATTATTTTTATTTATTTCAGTCGCGGGATAAACTTGTATTACTTGCGGAAAAGGGTTGTGTGTTAAAGCATCTAAAGCATTGCCAAAGCCACTATGCGCCTGAAACTCATCTAATGCCTGCTGCTTTGATATATAGATTACTTTAGCAACTTGAGCTTTGTTCTTTAATTTTCCCGCTAACAGCATCGCTTCCTCATCTTTAACATGTTCATACAAAAATAAAGAAATTTGTCGACCCATCTGTGCATCATTAAAAACTTGCTGACTATTCTTCAATGCAACATATAACCCTCCCGCTAATGACAGTGCTATTGCAATAACAAGTATCGTCATAGCTGATGAAGCGGGGGTTTTCCATAATCGTTTTGCACTGCTATATAACGCAAAATAATGCATCATAAAAATTGCAGGCAAAACGCCTTGATGCCCCTTTGCAATTTTTGTATGCTTACTCTGCACCTCTCGATAGTGCCTGACTTTTTGTTTTCTAGGTGATTTCATAAATCACACTATACCATTCGTCCATGATCCAATTGAAACACCTTATGTTTGGTCTCTGCAACAATTTTAGCCTCATGAGTTGCAATCAGCACACTAACCCCAACCTGTTGAAACTGTTCAAATAAATTCATAATTTCAACTGATAATTCAGGGTCTAAATTGCCTGTTGGCTCATCTGCCAAAATTAACATAGGTTTATTAACAACAGCTCTAGCAATACCTACTCGCTGTTGCTCTCCTCCCGATAAACTTAATGGGTATTTTTTTTCTTTACCTAACAAACCAACCTTATCAAGCGCCGCACGAACTCGTCGAGCAAGCTCATAATGACCAACACCTGAAACCAACAGAGGCAAAGCAACATTATCAAAAACTGTCCGATCAGCTAGTAACTTATAATCTTGAAATATAAGCCCTAATTTTCTGCGTAAAACTGGGATATCTTGTTCTCGTAAACGGCACAAGTTCTGCCCTTCAAACAACATCTGCCCTCTTGAGCAGCGTTCCATAATGGCTATCAACCTTAATACTGTACTTTTCCCCGCACCTGAATGCCCTGTTAAAAATGCAATCTCACCTTTATTTAAGTGAAAATTGACATCAATCAGAGCATCATTTGCAATATAGCGCTTAAATACATGATTAAAACTTAACATAAGCTTTATTTTTCATCTTCCATAAAAAGTGCATCAATGAATTTCTCAGCATCAAAATCTTGCAAATCATCAATCCCTTCTCCTACACCTAAAAAGCGGATTGGAATACCTTGCTGTTTTGCAAGTGCAAAAATAATACCGCCTTTTGCCGTACCATCTAACTTAGTTAAAGCAATACCGGTTAAATCAACTGTTTTATTAAAGTGTTCAGCTTGAGAAAGCGCATTTTGACCCGTTCCTGCATCCAAAACCAATAAAACTTCATGAGGAGCAGCTTCATCAATACGCGATATAATTCGCTTAACCTTTTTTAACTCTTCCATCAGGTTAGCTTTTGTATGCAATCTTCCTGCTGTATCAGCAATCAAAACATCCACACCTTTAGCTTTAGCAGATTCGACACCATCAAAAATAACCGAAGCTGAATCTGCGCCTGTATGCTGAGCAACAACATGTATATGATTACGCTCTCCCCAGACTTGTAACTGCTCAACAGCCGCCGCTCTAAACGTATCCCCAGCAGCCAACATAACGCTATGCCCTTCACGCTGTAGTCTTTGTGCTAATTTACCAATTGTCGTTGTTTTACCCACGCCATTAATACCAACAACCAAGATGACATAAGGCCCATCTTGTTTAGGAATAATTAACGGCTGACTAACAGGCTGCAAAATCTCTAACAATTGACCTTTTAACAAGCCCGTCAATGCAGCTGCATCCTTTAATTGATGCTTTTCAACATTTTCCTCAATTTTTGCAATCAATTCAGTCGTTACATCTAAGCCAACATCAGCAACCAATAAGCTGGTTTCAATTTCTTCAAGCAAGTCTTGATCAATTTTTCTATTACTTAAAGATAAGCCCGATAAAACGGTTCCAAACCCACCCCTAGTCCTTCCTAATTGAGAGGTTAATCGTCCATAAAGTGACTCCGCTGGCTCAATTTCAGGTTTTATCTCTGCTTCAGAAGTACCTTTTCTGGCAGGCTCATTTTCTGAATAACCAATAACCGAATAACGTGTATAAAAATGAATGAGCAGTAAAGCGGTCATTAATAGAATGGCTACAACACTATGCACAGAAACTGACCATAGTGGCATTGCCATTTTTACACTTGCAATACCTGTTACAACAAGTAGTAATAATAAAAAGCTACCCGTCGCACCAGCCCAGCGTACTTGTTTAATTTTATGCTGTGTTACTGACAGCAATACCCAAGTTAAACTGAAAAAGTTAATAACAACAAATAATCTATGTACCCAGTTAACCGCAACTTTTGCATTAAAAGAAAGTGGCGATAAAAAATCAAATGCGTAGCGGTAATCAGCAACAGGCCACCATGAACCATTACATTGCGGAAAACCAGAGCAAGCAAGCCCCGCATGATTAGCTGTTAACCAAGCGCCAATCATTAACTGGCAACTTAAAAAAAGCATCCCAATTTGCAAAAAATAAGATTGTGACTTATTTTTGACTTTTTCATAATTGGCTTGGCTACGCACAGATAAATAGACAGCAATGCCTATAATCAATACATTAATTATGTACTGAACAAAGTAAGCAAGGGCTTGACTAGGTAAAAGCGTTACATTAATCGCCAAATAAAACTGGCTAGAAACTAAGCCGAGCAATACAAAGGAAGCAAGAACCAGCTTCACTCGTTTTTTAGCTAGAAGGCTTGAAATGAATACTACGGCCATTACTAGGCACATCAAAACAAGACTTGAGTAATAAACAATACTGGCAGTTGTCAGCGTCACTACTCCAGAATCAACGATCTGCGTATAACACGAAATTAAATTATCGCAGCTTTGCTTATCAATACCGTTTAAAGACCATTGATACAAATTTGCCGTAACGGCCAGTAATGCAAAAAAACTTAAAAATAATGCGGATAATCTAAGCATCAAACTATCCTATTTGTGAAATTCTAAGCAATTTCTTTAAATCACCTTTGACGGCATATGGATCATAATTTGCATCGTAATACATCATTAAGTTACCTAAAGGATCCATAATGATAATACCGCCATTGGCAATCCCTTCAGGCCTCAAGATTTTCATTTTAGCTAGTAAAGCAGCAGTTGCTTTCAGCTTCAATAATCGTAAATCATCTTTCCACCAGCTAGAAAAACTTTCTTTTTGCTTGCCACCCATCACAATAAGAGCACGTCTAACCCGTGTTAAATCTTTATTCAACATTAAGCGAATTTGCTTCGTTGCATGCATAGAATCCAAACAAAGCTGATTACACTCTTTATCTACAATAAAGTTCAATATCACCCAATGCCCACCTAATTCACCTATATTTTCCGATGAAAAGGTATCTATTCCAGAAAAATCCGATCTTTCTGTCGTAACAATAGGCACAATCAATTCCCCTTTATTAGTTGAAGGCAGCTTAAAGGTGCTGCTTTTGGTGAGTCCCCATGCAGTTAAAAAAGGAATAATAGTCATTAATGCAACAATAATAATTGTGCGTTTATTTTTATTTGTTTGATCAATCATTTTTATGTGTTTTAGAGCTTATCCAAAGTGTTAAAAAAAATAAAGTAGCTGCTAATGCAAACCACTGAAATGCATATGCCCTATGTTTTTCTGGGGGCATTCTGGTATTAATTTTCCATTGTCTCAAATATCCATTAGCTTGATCCTTCCTTAACTGTACTTGAAAGGGATAAAATGAATACTTAAATTTTTTAGCTAGTTTGTCTATATTAATAATTTGCACCGAGGATGGCCAGCCCTTACTCGGTTCATCAGCACCTTTTAGCACCAAACCCACGGAGGGAAATTCATTAATCACTCCAGTCAGTGAAATTTCTGAATGATTAATAGCCATTTTTACATCAGGTAATTTCTTTCTAGCTTTATCCATCGCAACCCAGCCCCGATTAACCAAAACCACACCTGAGTCATCCGAAAGAATGAAAGGCGTCATCACAAACCCCCCAAGCTTTCCCAACTTTATTTGATTATCCACTAGCAATTGATGCTTTACATCGTAACGACCTTGCAGCAATACCGGGCGATACCGACGATCAACTTGCTCTTTTAGTACCTCAACCAATGAAGCTGGTTTTTCTAATAATCGCTGCTCTTGAGTTGTTAAAAACACTTCCTTTTCATCAGCCCTGCTTAACTGCCAAAAACCTAAGCGCAACAGCAAGCTAAATACAGCTATAAAAAGCACCAATGGTATCCAGCGTATTTCCCATCGGAAATTAACGAAATTTAAACGCATATTTTGTTATTAAAAGTTCCATGCAATCGAATATTATACTACTCAATAATACAATTGAGTCTATAATTAAAGACATTTACAACCTTACTTTAACTTACCGCGATTAAGTCGCCTAAGTACAAAATTTATGATCAAAATTCTTATTATCCTAGTCTTTATTGTTATCATTATTAGCCTTGGATCAGCGTTATATCATCTTATTAAAAATAAAAAATCATCACCTAAGACTGCGCAAGCCTTAACTTATCGAATTGCCATCTCTCTGACTCTTTTTATTCTATTAAGTATTGCCTTTATGTCTGGTGTCATTCAGCCAACCGGCATTGGTATGCAAATGCACATGCAAAAACAAGCTCAAAAAAACCTGAATTAATCAGTCTAAAAAAATATTTTAGAGCTAATCGCCTCTTCAAAGTTATTTAAGCTAAATGAAGAGCGCCTGACTATTGCTCAGCCAAGCAACAGAATCAGACCTGAAAATCCTACTATATAAATTAAAGTCAGCTTCAATTGTAGCCAAATTGAGTGCAACTGCCACTCCATCAATTGCCCTGCCCAATAACCCCTAAGTTTCTTCAATAACTGTTGTTCTAAAACAACAATTAAGTGCGGCAAGGCTTTTATAAAATAATAAGCAAAGATTCCCGATACGATTAATGCAGAATTAAGAATAATCATTTCACTCTGTTGATGCCCTGTATGTAAAAACTTCTCCAAGCCTTCTTCAGCGACTGTCTCAACAATTTCTATGAGAATATGCATAAGCTCAATCATAAAATCAAATAGAGCCATTAGTCCATCTAGCAACACATCGAACATAAGCAATATTATATACACAAGTACAAACTTTATTCCCAAGCCGAATAAAACCCTTGAATCTGTTTTTTCTATCATATTAAGCCCACTCAACACCTACCATTCTATTTTTAGCTTATCATCTTTATCATTAATTTTAGGCAAAAAAAAAGCACTCACCAACACGGGAGTGCTTTTTAAGCATGTTAAGGAGTGAGAATTCAATAACACCCTCCCTCCTAAGCAGTCCTTATTTACATCATATAAACAAAAATAAATAAACCTAACCACACAACATCAACAAAATGCCAGTACCATGCTGCCGCTTCGAAAGCAAAATGATTCTCTGGTGTAAAATGCCCTTTCCAACTACGAAACAGCACAACAGAAAGAATAATTGCTCCAACACAAACATGAAAGCCATGAAACCCAGTTAACATGAAAAATGTTGATCCATAGATACCTGAACCTAAAGTTAAGCCCATATCATGGTACGCTTCCATATACTCTAAAGCTTGAAATCCAACAAACAAGAAACCTAAACCGACTGTTGCAGCTAAGCCTTTAATTAGCTGAGAGCGATTGTTTGCTAACAAACCATGATGCGCCCAAGTACACGTAACGCCACTAGTTAATAGCAATAATGTATTTAATAGAGGTAATCCAAACGCCCCCATAGGCTCATACTCTCCACCAACATTACCTGGCCCGTTTGTTGGCCAAACAGCTTCAAACGAAGGCCATAATAAACCTGATGAACGACCTGGGCCTTCACCAATACCTGCTAACCAATCAACTGATAAGTTACGCGTGTACCATAGCGTTCCAAAGAACACCGCAAAAAACATAATTTCAGAAAAGATAAACCACATCATTCCCATACGGTAAGAAATCCCTACCCCACGGTTATACATGCCTGTTTCGCTTTCTGTTGCTTGCATAGTAAACCACCCAGCAAGCATTAAAATAAAAATCCCTAGCCCTATCAGCATAAAAGTAGATCCTGCTGCATTACCATTTAAGTAATTCGCAAAACCTGCTAATGAAGTGAGCAAGCCCAAGGTTGCCGCAATAGGCCATGTTGCCTTATGTGGAATGTAATATGCGTCCTGTGTAGACATCATAATCCCCTATTTAATGAGTAATATCGAAAAAAGTAAGTCCGAATGAAATGCGTTTGAAACCGATAGCTAAGTCAGGGGAAACCATTAATTGCACTTCTAAGTGCTTAGTTTCGCCTGGCTCAAATATTTGATTAGAAAAACAAAAACATTCAATATTTTTAACATATCCCGCAGTTATCCCTGGTGTAAAACTAGGGTTAGCTTTAGCTATTAACCGTTTATTTGTTCTATTTTTTGCTGTATATCGAGCTGTAACTTTTTCACCAGGGTGCAGCTTAATTTCATACTGGTCCGCCTTAAAGGCCAAACCTGTCTGTGCACTGACCGTTGTTACAAACTCCAAAGTCACGACTCTATCTAAGTCAACTTCATAAGTTAAAGAGCTAAAATCTTTTTTTGTTTTACCATTAATTCCTGTTATTTCGCACAAAATATCGTACAAAGGTATTAATGCTGCAGCAAACAAAAACATTAGAAAAACTAATACTAGTAAAATTCTTACTGTTTTTTTATTTTTTCTCTCTAAATCAGTGCTCACTAAGAAGTAACCCTGATGACAACAAGAACATAAATAACAACAACGACAACAACTAATGCGACAACTGTCAGCATATTTTTAGTTTTAATATTCATATCAACTATTACTTTGCCCACTTTTATAGCGTAGGCAAAGCTAATTTAATCCTTTTAATAATGCTCCGTAGGAATATTTTCAGGAGGTGTTGCAAAAGTGTGATACGGAACAGGTGAAGGTAATGTCCACTCTAAGCTATGCTGAGCAGCACCTTCCCAAACCTCATCAGTTACTTTTTCTCCAGTTCCGCCTTTAATTGTTTTAACAACAATATAAACAAACATTAATTGGCTAAAACCAAAAATGAAAGCACCAATACTAGAAACCATATTCCAATCTGAAAATTGCACAGCATAATCAGGAATACGACGAGGCATACCCGCCAACCCTAAGAAGTGCTGTGGAAAGAATAAGATATTTACTGATACAGCAGACAACCAGAAATGCAGTTGCCCTAATCTTTCATCATACATATTCCCAGTCCATTTAGGTAACCAGAAATATCCACCTGCCATTAAAATAAAGACTGATGCAGGCACAAGTGTGTAGTGAAAATGCGCAACAATAAAGTAGGTATCATGGTATTGAAAATCAATTGGCGCCAGCGCCATCATTAACCCAGTAAATCCACCTAAAGTAAATAATACAACGAAAGCAATAGAAAATAACATCGGTGTTTCAAATGTCATTGATCCACGCCACATCGTTGCCGTCCAGTTAAAAATCTTCACGCCTGTTGGAATCGCAATTAACATCGTAGCGTACATAAAGTACAACTCACCTGATAGCGGCATCCCCACAGTAAACATGTGATGCGCCCATACGATAAATGATAAAAATGCAATTGCTGCCGTCGCATATACCATAGAGCTATAACCAAATAATGCTTTACGAGCAAATACAGGAATAATCGTTGAAGCGATACCAAACGTTGGCAAAATCATTACATAAACTTCAGGATGTCCGAAGAACCAGAAAATATGTTGATAAAGCACTGGATCACCACCACCCGCTGCATCAAAAAAGCTAGTATCGAAAAAACGATCCGTCAGTAACATAGTTACCGCGCCAGCAAATACCGGCATAATCGCAATCAATAAAAAGGCTGTGATTAACCAAGTCCAAACAAACAATGGCATTTTCATTAATGTCATTTTAGGTGCGCGCATATTAAAAATAGTCGCAATAATATTAATTGCTCCCA
This sequence comes from Methylococcaceae bacterium, assembly GCA_030627265.1. Taxonomy (GTDB): domain Bacteria; phylum Pseudomonadota; class Gammaproteobacteria; order Methylococcales; family Methylomonadaceae; genus Methyloprofundus. The sequence continues at coordinate 3,882 of DAOUSK010000023.1, read as the reverse complement.
TAATTGACGAGATACCTAATAAATGCACAGAGAAAATAGCAAAAGGTAAAGCAGCACCTGTTTGCAGTACTAATGGTGGGTATAAAGTCCAACCAGATGCTGGCGCTCCACCTTCCATAAATAAAGTACTTGCTAACATCATCACACCAGCAACCAACATCCAGAAGCTCATGTTATTCATTCTTGGTAATGCCATATCAGGCGCACCAATCATCATTGGGATTAACCAGTTAGCAAAGCCAACAAAAGCTGGCATTACTGCACCAAATACCATGACTAGCGCATGCATTGTCGTCATCGAGTTAAAAAACTGTGGCGTTACAAATTGCATGCCTGGTTCAAATAACTCAGCACGAATAATCAGTGCCATTGTTCCACCAACAAAAAACATTGCTAGTGCAAAAAATAAATACAGCGTACCAATATCTTTATGATTGGTCGTTACTATCCATCTTAAAAAGCCTTTTTCAGGCCCATGATCATGATGTTCATCATGATCATGCTCAGCTGTTACAGCAGACATAATTTATACCTCGTTTAATACTAAAAAAAGATTCGATTTATTTACAACGCTAATGTTTAACAATTACTCGTCATCATCGTCATAAACAATTTCTGGAATCGCTGCTTGTAACGCTTTAACTTCAGATGGCTGGATTGCATCACCAACGCTATTTCCTAATCCATTACGAATAAATGTTGATACTGCTGCAAAATCAGCAGGGTCTAACATTTGTCCAAAAGCTGGCATCATCCCTTTACCATTTAGCATTAAATCAACTTGTGCGTTTAAATCACCAGTAACAACAGCACTTGCTGTAATTGCTGGAAATGTACCTGCTAAACCTGATCCATCTGGCATATGACATGAAGCACAATTATTTGCGTAGACTTTTTCACCTTGCGCAATTAAATCTTCACTAGACCACTCTTTTGTCGCAGCATCTGCCTTAACTACGGCAAGACCTTGCTGCTCAACAACCCATTTTTCATAATCAGGCTTTTCCATTGCAATCACAACAATAGGCATAAACCCATGGTCTTTGCCACAAAGCTCAGTACACTGGCCACGGTAAGTGCCCGCTGTATCTACTGAAGTCCATGCTTCATTAATAAAACCAGGAATCGTATCTTTTTTCCAACCTAAATCAGGTACCCACCAAGAGTGAATAACATCAGCAGCAGTAAATAAAAATCTAATTTTAGTATTAATAGGTACCACTAACGGCTTATCAACTTCCAATAAGTAGTTTGGAACCGTACGAGGGTCAATACCAGAGTTTAACTGTCTCGCTTTATTACTTGCTTCATCTAAACTACTAAAAAAATGAACACCCGTACCTAAGTATTCATATTCCCACTTCCATTGCCACCCCGTGACTTTAATTGTCATTTCTGACTCTGAAACATCATCCATCTCAATCATTACTCTAGTCGCTGGAATAGCTAATAGAACAAGGATCACAGTAGGAATAATTGTCCAAATAATTTCAACCTTTGCACTTTCATGAAAGTTAGCGGCTTTATAGCCTCTAGACTTACGGTGAAAGTAAATGGAATAAAACATCGCACCAAATACACCAATACCTATAAATACACATACCCATAATACAAGCATATGTAGTCCATAAATATCACGACTGATTGATGTCACCCCTTCCATTAGATTGAGTGTATAGTCCGCCTGCGCTGTTCCAAGGCTTAAAGCCGTTAGGACAAGACCTGCGAATAATTGCTTTGTTTTCATCACGGAGTAGCCTCCTCTCATTGAATAATAAACTGATTAAATGCACTTAAATTTTTGCGATTTATTTTTTTGTATTCCCTTACTAAAAGCAATCCATTTTATTTCATCACAAATAACCCTTATAATTTTACCCCATGCCACCACACTAAGCTAGAGCCTACCTAGCTTTTTTATTCTTATTGCAAAAAAAAAGCTTAGGAGCCAACAGCTCCCAAGCTTTTTTATCAATGTTTTTTAACTTAGCTATTTAAAGCATCAGCATATGGCATATCGTATTGTGGAATATGGCTATCTAACCAACCTTTGACCATCTGACCTACTTCATCGGTAACATCCGCTTCACCAGCATGAAATTTTGTTTGCAGACCGGCACAAATTGCAACCAACTTATCATGCTCCTCTTTATGTCTTGCGTAACCACCGTATGATTTGGCTTGCATTTCTTTTTCTTCATGGGCGAAGTGATCAACAACACAGCTAATCAACGCATCCAATGCTTTACCCGTATCTGCACGAGGTGCACCACTAATTGCTGAGTCATATAAAGAATTCAAAAGATCAAATAACACTTTATGCTCATCATCTGCAAAACCAACTTTGGTTCCATGATCTGTTTCATTCCAAGTAATTAAAGCCATCTTTTTCTCCAGTTCTTTTTATTAGGAGCAAACATTAAACCATAAACAATTATGGTTGTAAGGTTTTAATGACTATTTTCTTATAACTTTTATGGTTTCTTTCTTCTTCATAAGGAAAAGTTGCCAGCAAAGGCATATCAGAAAAGGCTTCCAGCGTTTTTATATTAGCGTCTAATTCATCCATATTTCTTTCAACACAAGATGCAATCCACCCTTCGCAATGCAACCCTAATCGCTCAATCGCTGAAAAAGTTAATTTCGCCTGATTAATACAACCTAATCGCATACCCACGACAACAATAATCGGTAAATTTAATTGCTCCGCTAAATGAGAGACATCTTCTTTTTCATTCAAAGGAACCATCCAGCCCCCTACACCCTCTACAATAACAACATCCGCCAAAGCCTCTAGCTTTAAATACGCCTGTTGAATATTAGCAATATCAATTTTTTTACCTTCTTTTCTTGCTGCAATATGCGGTGATACGGGCAATGGAAAAGCATAGGGATTAATTAACTCATAAGAAATATCAACCGAAGATTGCGCCTGTAATTGCAATGCATCTTCATTTCTTAACTGACCACCTACCATTTCACAACCCGCAGCAACAGGCTTCATACCAACAACTTTTTTACCTTGCTGTTGAAAATACTGCATTAAGGCCAAACTCGTCCAAGTTTTACCAATACCCGTATCCGTTCCCGTTACAAAATAACCTTGAGCCATTAACTCTTCCCCGCTTTTGCTACTACATAGATAATTTCAAAGCTCGCCTTAATACCCCCACCTATTTCTTCGGGGTAAGCTGAGAAAAGTCGCTTCAGATCACCTTTACTGGTCAAGGTCTTTTTCCGCGCCAAGCTCACATTATGCGCACCAATGCCTTTTAATTCATGCATTAGCTCAAGCACACTTTGGTACTCTGAATAATAGATTTGGTTTTCTATTTGTATATCAAAAAACCCAGCACACTCTAAAGCAGATTGAATAACAATATCCGAACAAAAATCATTAACATGCGGGTAATCATCAACCTCAGCCCATGCTTTTTTAAGCTCCTTTAAAGCACCTTCGCCAAAAGTAGAAAAAACAAAACACCCGTCATCCTCTAGTACACGATGAATGCCTGCAAATAACGATTCTAAATTTTGACACCACTGCAATGCCAAATTAGAACTAACAAGCTGCAACCTATTACCAGCAAAAGGCAACTGCTCGGCATCTGCACAAACTAATGCCACCTTGTTACACTGATCTCGGCTTTTCGTTTTATTTAGCATAGGTAACGCTAAATCCAAGGCATAAATATTGGCTGCAAGATTAGCTTCAGCAATTAACTGAGTAAAAAAACCTGTGCCACAGCCTAAATCTAAAATTTCAGATTTTTCTTGCACTGGCGCACTCGCAAAAAGATGTCGCCCCACTTTTCTCTGTAGCGTTGCCATGCCATCATAACTATCCGATGCTTTTGCAAACGACGCGCGTACTCGCTGCTT
>DAOUSK010000144.1 GCA_030627265.1 Methylococcaceae bacterium | reverse complement strand
TTTATCAGGCACATACTCAATGGTGATTGTGGCAAAATCTGGCTGGCCTGTTAAAGGGCATAGGCAGGTGAATTCTGGAGTATCAATACGGATAGTGAAATCGCGCCCCGGTTGAGGGTTATCAAAAGCTTGTAAATCTTTGCTAGGTTGCGTTGCCATAATAGTGTGTCTTTTAAATAGGATTTAGCCGCATACTTATGTCATCATAAAGTATAATGGCTGATTTTAATAAATCGGGTATTTTACCAGTAATGAAGCTGGAAAAAATTAAACTTTCAGGATTTAAATCATTTGCGGATGCAACAACAGTACCGATTAAAGGTAACTTAATTAGCATTGTTGGGCCAAATGGTTGTGGAAAATCTAATATTATTGATGCCGTTCGTTGGGTGATGGGCGAAAGCTCGGCTAAGCACTTGCGTGGCGGGAGCATGGCTGATGTTATTTTTAATGGATCCTCTGGGCGTAAAGCGGTTAGCTTGGCTTCAGTTGAATTGATTTTTGATAATAGCGAAGGCAAAGCGGGGGGCGAGTACGCTAAATATACCAGTATTGCTATTAAGCGGGAAGTCAGCCGTGATGGTAAGTCTGTTTATCAATTTAATGGGACTAAATGTCGCCGTAAAGATATTACTGATTTATTTTTAGGCACGGGCTTAGGGGCGCGTAGTTATGCGATTATTGAGCAAGGCACGATTTCTCGGCTTGTAGAGTCGAAGCCTGATGAGTTACGTGTTCATATTGAAGAAGCTGCGGGTGTTACTAAATATAAAGAGCGCCGCAATGAAACCGAAATACGCATCCGTCATTCGCGAGAAAATCTAGAGCGTTTAGATGATGTGCGTGATGAGATTGAAAAGCAGTTAAAAAATTTACATAAGCAAGCAGAAAAAGCAAAGAAATATACAGGGTTGAAGGCGCAAGAGCGTACCTTTAAACTGGAATTATTGGCGATGCGGTGGCAGTCACACCAAAAAAGTTATCAGCAATTAGAAGACAAACTACAAGAAGTTTCAGAAGCGCATAATCAGTTGTTTTTAGAGCGGAAAGTATTGCAAGAAACACTGGATACTTCAAGAGAGCAGCATAAAAATCAAAGTATAAAAATTGATAGCGAGCAGGAAGGTTTTTATAAGCTAGCAACTGAAATTAATGGCTTACAGCAGTTAATTACCCATAACCAACAATCGCACGAAGAAGCCGAGCAAGAAAGCCAGCGTTTAAATATGCAAAGTCAGCAATTGCGAGAAACGCTGACTGAAGATGTTATGCAGTTGGAAGAGCAAAAAATGCTGTTAGAAGAGACTGAAGAAGCTATTTTTGTTGCGCAAGAGCATGAAGATGAAGCGCTGGAAAGACAAGAAAAAACACAAGCAGCGCGTTTAGCATGGCAGCAGGAATGGGAAGCTTATAAAAACCAAACAGCGAGCTACCGAGAACAAGCAGAAGTTAAGCGCATGCAAGTTGCTCAGTTAGAAAACCAAAGCTTTCAATTGCAAAGCCGTTTACAGCGCTTACAGGGTGAGCAAGAAGAGTTAAACGAGCAAAGTGTGCAGGATGAAATTGAGCAGTTAGATCAAGACATTAATGTGATTGAAACGCAGCGCCAGCAATTGCAATTAAGTATGGACGCTGAGCAAATCTCCATCAAAGAATTTAGGCAATCAATTAAATTGCAGCATGAAACTTTGCATACGCATCGCTCTGAGTTACAAGCGATAAAAGGAAAAGTGACCTCCTTAGAGTTGTTGCAGCAGCATGCGATGGGGAAAGATAAGCAAAAGCTTAGCCATTGGTTGGATAGAATGGCGTTGGCTGATAATCAGCGTTTAGCCGAGTTTATTGAGGTAGAAAGTGGTTGGGATAATGCGGTAGAAACGGTATTGGGCAGCTATTTAGAGGCGGTTTGTATTGATAATGCGGATCAGCTTATTCAGGAGTTGGCTTCACTTAGTGATCAATCTATTAGCTTGTTTGAAACGCAAACAGAACATCAAATAGCGAATAATAATGAATTAGTTCGGTTACTAGATAAAATTAAAACGCCGTGGAACTTGCAAGGTTTATTATCCAGTATTTATTGTGCGGATACTTCTGAGCAAGCAAGAACGATTGTAGAAAAATTAAAACATTATGAATCGGTTATCACCCCGCAAGGTACGTGGATGGGTTATGGCTGGATTAAAGTGGTTGGTGAAAGCGATGCTAAAACAGGTGTGTTGCTGCGTGAAAAAGAGTTACGCCTTTTAAAGGAAGAGCAGCTAATATTGCAAGCGCAAGTTATTGTTGCTGAAGACCAATTAGATGCAGCGGAATCTTTTTTGAAGACATCTGAGCAAAAACGCGAAACTTTACAAAATGAAGATAAACAATATAGTACTGAGCTATCACTGAAGACCGCTGAATTTAGCGCTCACTCTGCGCGTACTGAGCAGCAGCAGAAGCGGTTACAACAAGTTAATTTTGAAATAAGTGATATTAATAGCCAACTGTTAGAAAATACGGAAACTTGTGAAGAAGCGGGGATGATTAAAGAGCAAGCTGAAATTGCTTTAGAAGGCTTGGAAGATACACAATATGAATTAGAGCAAAAAAATAATGCTTTGCAATCGGAAGTCGAGCAAAGCAATAAACAGTTAAATGATTGCCGGCAGCAAAGGCATGGTTTACAAGCAAAAATAGCCAGTTTAAAATCAACAGAAGTACTAACGAAAAAGCAAATAACGCGAATTAAAGAGCAAATTCAGTTGGCACAAGAACGAATGAGTGTGTTAAAAACTAAATTACAGCAAACATCTGAACCTATGGATGATAAGCGTGAGGCGTTAGCGAATTTTATTCAGCAGCAAGGTGAAGTAGAGCAAGCCTTAATTCATCATCGAGAGCAGCAGGCTGAACTAGAAGAAGCCATTGCAACAAATTCTGATGAATTTTCAGCGGTACAGCAAAGCGTAGAAAATAAGAAAGAGTTACTAGAGAATGTGCGTCTAGAGCAGCAGGAAAGTCGTGTTCGCCAGCAAACAGTCAAGGAACAGTTAGAAGAATTTAATGTTGATGTAGAGCAAGTCATTGAAACAATTCCAGAGCAAGCTGAAGAGTCACAGTGGAAATATAAAATAGATGAGCTAGCGGTGGTACTTAATCGGTTAGGTAGTATTAATTTAACGGCGATTGATGAGTATAAAGCGCAAAAAGAAAGGATGGACTTTTTAAATACGCAACATGCAGATTTAACTGCTTCTTTAGCAATGCTTGAAGAAGCCATTATTAAAATTGATAATGAAAGTCGGAAGCGTTTTAAGCAAACATTTGATAAAATCAATACTGGATTACAAGCTAAGTTTCCTAAATTATTTGGCGGAGGTAAGGCGTACCTTAGTTTAACGGATGATAATTTGTTGGAAAGTGGGGTTACTATTATTGCTCAGCCACCAGGAAAACGAAACAGTTCCATCCATTTGTTATCGGGGGGAGAAAAAGCATTAACCGCCGTGGCATTGGTATTTTCAATCTTTGAACTTAACCCAGCTCCTTTTTGTTTGTTGGATGAGGTTGATGCGCCATTAGATGAGGCGAATGTTCGGCGCTTTTCAGAAATGGTAAAAGAAATGTCAGAAACTGTGCAATTTTTATATATTTCGCATAATAAAGTAACAATGGAAATTGCACATCAATTAGCAGGGGTTACCATGAAAGAGCCTGGTGTTTCACGCATGGTAGCAGTCGATATTCAAGAAGCAGTTAAAATGGCAGAAGGTTAAGATGGATAAAGAATTATTAAGAATAGTTATTATTGCAGCAGGGGCCAGCATAATTTTAATAATGTTAGTTTGGGGGCTGGTTAAAAATAAGAAAAAACGTAGAGAAATTAATTTCTACGATGATCATGATCCCTTTGATAATATCGATTCACGCTTAGTGATAAATGTTGACGATGATGATTTTGATATTGTTTCATTACAATCAGAGAGAGATGATTTTGATGTTATTCCTTTAGGAAAAAAACATGCAGGAACGAGTGAGTCTTTAGACCTTAAAGAAGAGTATCGGTATACTGATAAGGCGGAGTTGCCAGTAACAGCAGAAGTGAAAACACGCTTAAATCCTGAGTATATACAAACAGCAACACAAAATACGCCTGAATTTACAGCGCCTCCCGCTCCCGTGGCAGAAGAAAAAGTATTACCTGTTTTATTACACTTTAGTCTTGTTGCTAAGCAAGGGGAGAAATTTACAGGGCCACAATTATTAGATGCTTTTGATTACGTGAATCTAATTTTTGGTAGTGTGCAAGTATTTGAGCGATTAGATGATAAGAATCGCGTAGATTATGCGGTTGCAAGTATGATGGGTTTAGGAACCTTTCCTAAAGAGCATTGGGAGACTTACCACTGCCCAGGCATTAACTTTTTTATGCAGCCACGAGAAGTGGATGATGCATCGGCTGTTTTTGATGATTTAATTAACACATTAGGTCAATTATCCGCCTTATTGCATGGTGATATTCTTGATTCAGATGATCAACCTTTAACAGAGGCAACGGTTAACCAATTGGAATCTAGTTTGCGTTAAGTTTTCGCATAGGTGGGTAGAATGCAGTACCGGTTTTTTGGTGCGTAATGAAACCCATCCCCAGGCCTATTAATTTTTCGGTGTTGATGGTTTATCCCGTGGCTGATTTGATGGGTTTCGCAAAAAGATGCTCTACCCATCCTTGTATATTAAACATCTCTCTTAAACACAGGATTATTTAACACAAAACTATTATAGTAAGCACTGATTTTCTGGGGAAGCCGTCCC
>DAOUSK010000022.1 GCA_030627265.1 Methylococcaceae bacterium | reverse complement strand
TTAGGTGGCCAACAAGAAACGCTGATGGGTTTATCAGGATTAGGTGATTTAATCTTAACTTGTACGGATAACCAATCACGCAACCGCCGTTTTGGCTTAGCTTTAGGGCAAGGCAAAGATAGAGCAGAAGCGATTAAAGAAATTGGCCAAGAGGTTGAAGGTATTTCGGCTGCACGCGAAACCTTTCATTTAGCAAAAAAGCACAACATCGATATGCCGATTACAGAGCAAATCTACCGAGTGCTTTATGATGGTTTGGCTCCTTTAAGTGCAGTACAAAACTTATTACAACGCGACCAAAAAGCGGAAGGTTTGTAAGACCCAACCTAACTTTTCCAAAATTCCTTCCACTTACGCATAAATTTTTCTTTATCTCTAAAATAAAGAAACACAAAAAATAAAAATGGCCATAAAATTAATAAGGCTATTCTGCTCGCTGTTCCAAAGTCCATGTTTAACTCCGTTTAAATTAAATTTTAAATAAGGGCGGTAAGCCATCATCTGTTTGCTTTGAAGCAAACTTTAACTGCTCATTTTTCTGAAAAGCTTGCCATAAAGCTTCACCTTGCCAGCTTGAATTAGCCTTGCTATATAAAGCCATATTTAAGCCCTGTATTTCCTTGCTCAAAGCGCTGTCACACTCTTTTGCAATCGCTGCTAAATTATTTTTTTGGCAATGCTCACGCCCCCAAGCTAACAATGCTTGCTTCGCTTTATCACGATCATTATCCGCACAAGCTTGTTTGAGAAGCTTAATAGACCCAGATGATTTCTGCTCTATTTTTTGAGGCTTTGCTATTTTCTTATTTGCTTTTCTAGTGGCAATTAAATAAAGCAAAGTTAATAGCCAAGCGCTGCCAAAAAACAGGGCTAAAGCAAACCATAACTTATTCTCAGGCTGCGCAACGACTTTTTCTGTTATTACTTCTTCATCAGGATTTTGAACCGCAATAGCTGGCTGAATATCGACAATATTACTCAGCTCACCTGCAACAACAATAAACTGTTTTTCAGGGATAACCGCCATTTCCTGTGTTTCAGTTAAGGTATTCCACCAAGGAATTTCAATAGCTGGCAAAGTGTAAGTACCTACTTCCGAAGCAATTAAAGCAATTTTTTCTTCTCTAGTTGCAATCAATGCATTGCCTTGTAGCGTTTCTTTTAGAATAGGCTGGTCGGGGTAGCCCTTAATTTGCTTAGCTAATTTCTGTTTGTGTAATTCAGGTAGAGCGCTAACGGTTACGCCTTTTACAAGTAGCCTAACTGTTCGCGTTACCGGCTCTCCTAATGTAATGTTTTGTGGGTCGATAGACCATTTTTCTGCTATCTCAACTTGCTCAGCAGGCAACCAAACTGAGCTTGCTTGGTTTGCTGGTTTCGCTTGTACATTTAAGTGAATACTATTTGAATCAAAGCGCTTATTACGTGTTCTTTGCTGGCTAAAAAAGCTGTTATTCCTCCTTTGGCTAGCAAGGACAATACCTGCTGTTAAAGTTAGCGGTGCAATCGTCATTGACCCACTTTTTTGTGGAAAAATAAGGTATTTTATTTCAGTAACTTCGTAACTTTCTCCATTATATTCCTCTATATACTTCTCCTGCTTACTCAAATTAACTGTCACAGCATCACTTAGCTCTAAAGGAACTAACTGAGCCTGAACAACATTAATTTTACTAAAAATTTTTAAGGTATAGGACACTTGCTCTTGAATGTAGGGCGTATCATTATCGACAGAAGCCTGTAAAAATAAATCTTCATTACTGTTTGCATTCGTTTGTGATTGCGCCTCTTTAACGATAACCGCGGTCACTCGACTCGAGTCCTTACCAAAATGAATGGCCGGAACAATAAGGTTCCCCGTCCTTTTAGCCATTACCGTTAAAACCCATTGAATGCTTTTAGTTCGCTTCCAATTAATAATTTGGGTTGATTGCTGTTCTGCCTGGTTTAAAATTTCAAAATCTTTATTCAATGACGAGAAATCTGGATCATCGTCTGGGCTTTCATTGGCAGTAAATATAATTTGAAAAGATTCTTGAATATCAACCGGATTTCGATCTATTTTAACTTTAATATCAGCAGCATGCGCTACGTTCATTAAACTAAAAGCAAATAAATAAAGCAGTGCGAATAAGACTCTATGGGCGCAAGAATAGATCATCATTAATTGATTAAACTAGTTAATAAAGGTGCTAATACCGCTTGCTGGCGTTTAATATTAAGTCGATTCGCTAAAATAATACTTTGCAATTCAATTAATGCGCTATTGAAATCATCATTCACAACAAGATAATCATACTCTGCATAATGGCTCATTTCAGTCACTGCATCTTGCATTCGGCGGTTGATAATCTCATCACTATCTTGCCCGCGCCCTTGCAACCGCTCTCTTAAAGCCTCGCTGGATGGCGGTACAATAAATATACTTAATGTATCGGGTAATAACTTACGTATTTGCTCGGCTCCCTGCCAATCAATTTCTAAAATAACATCAATGCCTTGTTTTAAGTTTGCCTCAACCGAACTTTGAGCTGTGCCATAAAAATTATCAAACACCTGCGCGCACTCAAGAAATTTTCCTTGTGTAATACCTGCTTTAAAAGCCTCTATTGAGGTAAAAAAGTAATCCACCCCCTCTTGCTCACCCTCACGTTGTGCACGAGTGGTATGCGATATAGAAACCATTAGCTTTTCAACTTGAGGTAATAATTTTTTGATAAGACTTGTTTTTCCTGCACCTGAAGGGGCTGAAATAATGTAAAGCTTTCCTTTATTCATCTTACCTACTCTAAATGTTATTGATTGTATTTTAGGAGTTACTCTATGCCTTAAAGATACTTATCAAGACTTAAATCTCTGCCGCCCAGAAAAACTGGCCTTATGTCAGCGCGCCACTTTTATAAAGTTCACTATCGAGCTACCGGTCATATTTTTATCAGCCTCGTTAAGGAGCGGGTATTATTAAACTCTCGCTCCTAAGTAACTGATTTTTGAACCGACTTAAGTAATCTTTGTAACATTTTATCAGCTTCATCCTCAGGGGTACCAACTTCTATTATATGATTTGTAAAAAAGTGTCCTGGCTTAACATCGCCGACATGGCATTTATTAATCAGGCATTCCCAATTGGCTACGCCGTACAGAAAAACAAGCTTGCCTTACAAGGTAAAGTTTCGTGCAGGGTGAGTAAAGCATCTTTTGATGACTGTCTTCATTTATAAAGGTAAAAGAAACTGTACCCACCCCAAGTGGTCACCTATAAATCTCCCCCTCTCCCTACCTAACACCTTCGTCTCATTAAAATAAAAGAAGGTGTGATCTAGTTCAAATAAACCCTTAATTTGAACTGTACTTTCAGATGTTCGTGCCTCTTTAACACCGATCCGCGCTCTTTTAATTTCGAAAATAAACTATTTTCCCTTATTACCCAAGTTCTACCACCTAAATAAGTCATATCACACATTTTAATATTATTATGTAGTGATATGCCTTATTTACTTGCGCCTGATTTTCATAAGGCATTGATTTTATTTAAAAAATATTCTGGCACAAGCCTTGCTCTATATTCAGTTGAGATGCATATTTTTTATTATGCAGTTTTTAAATTCAACGAGGTGAAAAAATATGAAGAAAATACTACTTTTAGGTGCTGGTCTACTAATTTCTGCAATGAATATTAATGCAATGCCTATGCAACATGACGCTCCTTTTGTCGGTATTAACCCAGTGATGGAGAAGTGTCATATTATCGCTGAGGGTGATGAGTTTGCTTATCAAGGCGGTGCAAAAACAAAGCTAACAATCAATAAAAACTATGTATTAGCAACATGTAAAGCGGAATATATCGTAGATAAAGAAAATCCCATTGATATTCAAGGCCGAGTAGAAGGCATCCCTTGTATGGTTGGCATCCCTGGATGGGCTGATTTAGAAGTTAAAGGCCCTTCAGCAGGAACAGGTGGTTTTACCGTCAGTCAAGGTGGTGTTGTAACAGCTACTTGCAAAGCACCTAGAGAGCAATAAATTTTCAGATATTTGAGGATTTTAATAAGCTGATGTTACGCAACACTTATTCACAATATAGGATGACAGTTTTTTAAACGGCTGTCGCTCTATTTTTCTAAGCCTTGCGTAATACCAGTGACTCTCAATTTAATCTCACTGCCCTGCTCCTTAAAACGTATTGGGCTGAGACATATTTTAAATCCACCTACGCTTTATTTTGAACTGCAATTAATTTGCATCGCAATGAAATATTTGTAGGCAAACAAATTCAAAAAAGTGAAAATACTATGAAAAATATTCTTATAGGACTCTGTGTAATAGGGCTTGTAGGCTGTGACGATGCCTCAACAATAGAAAATAAATTAGACACGTCATTACGCTCACTTATTAATTCACAAGGTTTAACAGCAGACCCATTATTAAATAGACAGGTTCCTGATATTAGTAGCCTGCAAGCACAGCTGGGTATGGACCTGTTCTTTTCTAAATCCTTAGGCGGCGACCAAGATTCTGCCTGCGTAACTTGTCATCATCCTGCTTTAGGCGGTGGTGATAATTTATCCCTCCCGATTGGGGTCGAATCCGACGACCCAGATTTATTAGGCGCAGGCCGAACGAATACTAATGCAGCTAATAATCCTGAAGGCGGGCCACCTGTGCCCAGAAATGCACCAACGACGTTTAACGTCGTTGCTTGGGATAAATTTCAATTTCATGATGGACGCGTAGAAAGCTTAGATCCGCAACCTGGCTTAAATGGAAGCAGTGTTGCTGGTATTCGCACACCAGACTCTGCTTTTGGGGTCGCTGATCCGCTTGCTGGTGATAACTTAGTACAGGCACAGGCTAGATTCCCTGTTACCTCAAGAGAGGAAATGAAAGGATTTAATCATGAAGCTTATACAAACCAAACCATTAGAGAGCTATTAGCTGGGCGCTTAGGTGGTTACGGTGATTATGTTGATGACGATGGTAATACAGTAGTATTAGCTGATACCGGTCACTGGCTAACTAAGTTTCGGGCGGCATTCTCTAGCCCCACCGGCACAGCCGAAAACTTAATCACTGAACAAAACGTATCTAAATCAATTGCTGAATATGAGCGCTCTCAAGCCTTTTTTGATACACCATGGAAAAGCTATGTAGAAGGCAATGATACGGCTATTTCTGATGATGCTAAAGAAGGTGCGCTATTATTTTATACGTCGAGTGAGCAAGGTGGTGCAAACTGCTCTAGCTGTCATAGTGGTGATTTCTTTACCGATGAAAGTTTCCATAATCTAGCCATGCCACAGATTGGCCCTGGCAAAGGCGATGGTATCGATGGCTCTAAAGATTTTGGTCGTGCCCGTGAAACAGGATTAGATCAGGATAAATTTGCTTTTAGAACCCCAGCATTAATTAACGTTGAAGTAACGGGTCCGTGGTCGCATGCGGGTGCTTACACAAGCTTAGAAGCGGTTATTAAGCATCACTCAAATGCGGCTAATGCTATCGACAATTTTGATAACAGCCCACTACTTCCAGCAGATATCCGTAATTTGGATCAAATGACAGAAAACACTCAAGAAGCCTTGAGTATGCCTAACTTTGAGCTAGAGACGCTTAATTTAAATGATATGCAAGTTGGCTTTTTGGTTGAGTTCTTAAAATCATTAACTGATCCTTGTGTAAAAGACCGCGAGTGTTTAGGTCAATGGATTCCAGATGGTGATGTTAGAACTGACCCAAATGGCGATCAACTAAATGCCGTTAATCAATATGGTGAATTATTGTAATCTACCCACCAATAGAGTGAAAAAAATGAACAGGAGGCAGTCTTTTTATAGGCTGCCTTCATTTACCCCTCCCCTGCTGGAAAACCCTTTCCTTACTGGGCACCTGTAAATCAATCATTCCCCCAATATTGATTTAATATCTACTCGTCAATATTAAGCCAATCCCTATCCGCTAACAAAAGCTATTCTCATGCCTTGCACTTTTTAAAAAATACCGAACAGGCAAAACTAAATCACTCTCCTTTCTTCGATATAGAGCTTCAAACCCAATTCATTCTTGCACCAGGAACAAGAGTCTAATTGATGTTATTTGGTGCACTCTCGGGATTTTGGCAAATTAAATCTTTTTAATTTTATTCAGCATCCTATTCCACAACAAAAAAACAGTATAAAAAAAACTCCTGTTTTTTCAATTCTTACCTGCTTACATGCATGATTAACACTGCACTTAGTACTCATTCAATCAATATCAACACCCATTAGTCACCCTCACTTCATAATTTAGTGGCAATAAAAATCATAGGATAATAGCTGTTGGCTTTTTTTTTGCTTATAGACTGTTGTTACTTTAAGAAAACAGTCGCGTGACAAAATCTGTTGATAAAAAAGAGGATGCTAAGGACGACAGAATTATCATTTCTATGGATGGAAATTTTTTACCCTATAAAGCTTGGTGATTTTAATAAATCACCCTCTTTGTGCCTTAAATATTATTTAATGAGATTTTTCATCATCAACTACTTTAACTTAGCAGGAAATAAAGCATATGAGTAATGAAAATACTTCAATAGCATCTGTTTCAATTGACAATGATTCAACATCGTTTAAGTTTCCGGTAGTCTCAGGAACTATGGGCCCTGATGTTATCGATATCAGGTCATTACATAAAGAAACACAAGCTTTCACTTACGACCCAGGATTCACCTCAACAGCAAGTTGTAGCTCCAAAATCACTTTTATTGATGGCGATAAAGGTATATTGCTTTATAGAGGTTACCCTATTGAGCAATTAGCAAAAAAATGTGACTTTCTTGAGACCTGCTATCTGCTCTTAAACGGGGAGTTACCTAAAGGGCGTGAAATGAAAGAATTTGTCACCCAAATTACTTCTCACACCTTAATACATGATCAATTAACAACGTTTCTACATGGTTTCCGTCGTGATGCGCACCCTATGGCGATTTTAGTGGGCGTTATTGGTGCAATGTCGGCCTTTTATCATCAAGACTTAGATGTAAGGAATGAAGAGTACAGAAAAATTGCTGCCATTCGGCTGATTGCAAAAATGCCGACTATTGTCGCTATGTGCCATAAGTATAGTGCGGGTTCACCAATGATGTATCCAAAAAACAGCCTTGGTTATAGTGAAAATTTTATGCGTATGTTGCATGGAAATCCCTGTGAAGACTATCTACCTAACCCTGTACTAACGAGAGCTTTAGATAGAATATTAATTTTACATGCGGATCATGAGCAAAACGCTTCCACATCAACAGTTCGGTTAGCGGGCTCAAGTGGCGCTAACCCCTATGCTTGTGTATCAACAGGTATCGCTTGTTTATGGGGTGCTGCCCACGGTGGTGCTAATGAAGCTGTGTTATTAATGTTGGAAGAAATTGGTGATGTATCAAACATTGATCTTTTCATAGAAAAAGCTAAAGACAAGAATGATCCGTTTAAATTGATGGGCTTTGGTCACAGAGTGTATAAAAACTTTGATCCAAGAGCGACCTTAATGCGGGAAACCTGTCATGAAGTACTGACTGAACTTGGGCTGGAAGAGGATAAATTATTTAAATTAGCTATGGAGTTAGAAAAAATAGCCTTGGAAGATGAATATTTTATCGCCAAAAAGCTCTATCCGAATGTAGACTTTTATTCAGGGATCGTTTTACGTGCACTCGGCATCCCCTCAGATTTATTTACCGCCATTTTTGCCATGGCTAGAACAGTAGGCTGGATTGCACAATGGGATGAAATGATTTCCGATCCAGAACAAAAAATTGGGCGTCCAAGGCAGCTTTATATGGGTGCTAAAAAACGCGATGTTATTTCTATCTCTCAGCGGTAGTGATGAAATAACACGATATTAGGATTGTAGAGAGCTTACATACAAGCTCTCTACAAACTATTGGGAGTAGATTAAATTCGAGCGAGCAACTCTGATTTTTTCGAATTAAACTCATCATCCGTCAATGCTCCTGCGCCATGTAGCTGAGCCAGTTTTTCTATCAGTTGTATAACCCCGTCTGTTGAATCAATGTTTTCTGTGTTCAATGCTTGTTGAATAGGCTGTATGAATGATTCTTGCTCAATGATTGGGGCAGGTTCTGCAAAATTAGTTTGCTGAGCCGGAGGTATATTTTCAGAACCCGACACGCCACTAGGTGATGCTGCGCGATGCTGTCTGGTTTCCATGGATTCGACGATTCGTAGTAATGCCAGTGTCGGCGCTCCAATTGAGATGCTTATCTATAAAAAAGATAGCTTTAGTCTGGATGACTATTACTGTTTTCAAGATGGTGATGATTATATGCTGGGCTTACGTCGTCAATGGGAAGAAAATTTGAAGGCCGCTTTTGAGAAGTTGCCTGTACTGAATAAAAAAGATTCAATTCATTTAACGGCTAAATTATAAGTAACGAGATGCTCGTCTTGTATTGTTACGATTACCTAGATCAATGATTTGGAAAACGTAAAGTAGGGCTATTCGAAAGAAATCGACCCATTACAGCTCATCAAGATTCTTTTTGATAGACTGCAATGGGTTGATTATTACTTGATGCTTATAGAGGCTGTACTTTATTTGCACATGGTCCTTTTTGACCTTGGCCTACTTCATATTCAACTTCTTGACCATCATTTAGAGTTGCGTAGCTTCCGCCAGCTTGAATTTCTGAGTGATGAACAAATAGATCTTTACTTCCATCTTCTGGAGTAATAAAGCCAAAACCTTTATCCGCACTAAACCACTTAACTGTACCTTTACTCATAATCTTATTTTCTTCTTTAAAGGGTGAATATAATATTACTCTTTTCGCTATCACCATTACGAACAGAGTTTTTAAATTTGTATAGAAAAATTGAATAAACAATTTCTGTCTATCTTCCCTACTTTAAGCTTTAGAATCAATGCATTTCTAAAACTAGGTAAGATCTCTAACTATACATTACCTTGAAAAAATAAGGACTATTAGCTCTTAGTCCTACGCTACAGTGCTATTCAAAGGTTAACTCAATACAATATAAGACTGCATTCATTGCCTTAATTCTTGGCTCATTATAGAGATAATCTCATCATTGAGCTCTAAAAAAGACTCGTAAATATTTGTTACGAGTCTTTTTACACTTGTAGCGCTCAGGCTTTATTTAATAAATAACATTTCCTGATATTTAGGTAAAGGCCAAAGCTCATCTGCTACTTCTGTTTCTAGTAGATCAGCATGTACACGAACTTCATCCATCAACCCACGAATGTCATTGGCACAAAATTGCATATGCTCTTCAATCGTTGCAAAATCATGTTTTGCCATCGCAGCAATAAGCTTATCAACAACCGTCATCATGGCATTTGTTTCAGCGGCGACTTTTTTCGCTACTGAGCTATCTAACTCAACACCCATTTCAGCCATGCCAGAGCTTGCCATTGAGAGCTCAGAAAGATAAGCAATAGCAGTTGGATAGATGATTGTTTTAGCCATATCGATAACCAGCTTTGCTTCTAGTTCGATAGAAAGTACATATTGCTCGGCATACACTTCATAGCGACTTTCTAGTTCGATAGGGGATAGTACGCCTGTACTTGCAAAGAGTTCCTTAACTGAATCTTCGCGTAAGGCTGGTAAAGCATCTGCTGTGGTTGGAATGTTCTTTAGACCGCGTTCTTTAACTGCCATTTCATGCCAATCTGTAGAGTAGCCATCACCACCAAACACGACATTGCCATGTTGCTCCATTAGCTCTTGAAGTACAGTAACAACAGCAGCTGGTTTATCACTGCCTTTAGCTAATTCGGCTTCCAGCTTTTCAGCAATCCAGTTAAGCGAATCCGCCAGCATCGTGTTCATTGCAACTAAGGGGCCTGAGACTGATTGCGAAGAACCGACTGCTCGAAATTCAAAACGATTACCCGTAAAGGCAAAAGGTGAGGTTCTATTACGGTCACCAGGATCACGTTCAAAGTTAAGAATTTGCGATAAGCCCAGGTCCATAACACCACCACTTGCTGATGTGGTGATTTTACCGTCTTTGATGTCCTGGAAAACTTTTTCCAGTTGATCACCAAGATAGACAGATAAAATAGCTGGCGGCGCTTCATTAGCTCCTAAACGGTGATCATTGGCTGCTGAAGCTATTACTGCACGTAATAATGGACCAAACTTCTCGACACCTCGAATAACCGCGCCACAGAACAATAAAAAGTTTAAATTATCATGTGGAGTATCACCTGGATCAAGTAAATTCCCTTGTGTCGAATTGCCGACAGACCAGTTGACATGCTTTCCTGAACCATTGATTCCAGCAAAAGGTTTTTCATGTAGTAGACAAAGAAAGCCATGTTTTTTAGCTATTGCCTTCATTAATGTCATCATTAACTGTTGATGGTCAGCTGCGACATTAGCAGCCTCGAAGTAAGGTGCTATTTCAAATTGACCTGGTGCAACTTCATTATGGTGCGTTTTGGCAGGAATACCCAGTTTGTACAGTTGATCTTCAAATTCCTGCATGAAGACTTGTACACGCATGGGAATCGAGCCGAAATAATGGTCATCAAATTCCTGACCCTTTGCTGGCGGCGCGCCAAATAAAGTACGACCGGCAAGCAGCAGGTCAGGACGATTGTTGGCAAAATTGCTATCCACCAGAAAGTATTCCTGCTCTGCTCCACAGCTGGAATTTAAAGTAGCAATGTCGGTTTCCCCCATCAACGACAGCACTTTTTGTGCGGCCTTGTTCATGGCATCGTTAGAGCGTAACAAAGGGATTTTTTTATCCAGTGCTTCACCTGTCCAAGACATAAAAACGCTTGGAATCATCAATGTGGAACCATTATCCGTTTGCATGATATAGGCTGGACTAGTTGGATCCCATGCCGTATATCCCCGTGCAGCATTAGTAGTACGAATGCTGCCATTAGGGAATGAAGAACCATCAGGCTCCCCTTTGATTAATAGGCTGCCGGTGAATTCTGTAATCGCATTGCCATCCGGGTTGGTAATGATAAAACCATCATGTTTTTCTGCGGTGATATTGGTCATCGGATAAAAAACATGGGAATAAAACTTAACGTTTTTTGTCAGAGCCCAGTCTTTCATTGCTGCGGCAACCATATCGGCCGTTGCAGAATCCAGTTGCTCACCTGTTTGTATTGTTTTCTTAATCGCTTTAAAAGCATTTTTGGAAAGTGACTCTTCCATCTTTGCCAAATTAAATACATCACTGGCCCATATTTTATTTAAGGGTTCCGGTGTTTCAACAGCAATTGTTTCACTATTCGTAATTTGATAAATAGCTTGTAGGCGCGATTCGTTTCCACTCATTTTTGTTCCTCAAGGTTGGGTATCTTTTTAAAATACATGCAAAATTTGAGCCTCTTTTTAAAAACTAACCTCCAGCCTGCGCTTTATAGTGTTAAGTGGCTGCTGAATAGTGAGTAATAAAGTCACTAACTAGCTCTTTTACCCCTTATATATCTGAGTTTATATAAATAGATAGGCCAGTAATGTGGCCGTAAATACACGGGGTTTCTATTATTTAAGCCATGACGATTAATGCCCCTTAAATGCGCACAATGCACTAACATGGTTCGTTTACTGTTAACTCTAGATTGTCGCTTGTTCAATTGCGAAAGGCAGCGTATAAGTTGTCAGCAACTAATGATTATTTATTTTTAATCGCTGATAAAGGAACTAGGCATGTGGCTGCAAACCCGCTGTGATTTAACATTCAATATTGCTGTGCCCACCCCTTTTTTGTTAATGCTCCGTCCCCGTAGTGGTGCGCAACAATGGATAGCGGCAGAAGATTACAATCTTGTGCCTAACGTACCCGTGTTTGAATTCACCGATAGCTATGGCAATCTCTGTCAACGATTAATCGCACCTGTCGGGGACTTTGCTATCCACACTAGGGCCGAGGTGATGACTGCGGATTATGTGGATCAGGTACCAGGTGCAGCATTTGTTGAAATAAAAAACTTGCCTGATAATGTACTCATTTATTTATTACCCAGCCGTTATTGTGAAGCAGATCGCTTTAGTCAAATGGCGACTGAAATTACCGTAGGGCAGCAATTGGGTTATGACCAAGTTGCTGCCATCACAACCTGGTTACGTCACACGATTCTCTTTACACCCAATAGTAGCGAGACCCTGGTATCCGCACTCGAGGTTAATTCTCGCCAATGGGGTGTTTGCAGAGATCTTGCTCATCTTGGAATAGCCTTGTGTCGTAGTCTGTGTATTCCTGCGCGGATGGTGGTGGGCTATCTGCATGGGTTAGAACCGATGGATTTACACGCTTGGTTTGAAGCCTATGTCGGCGACCGATGGTATAGCTTTGATGCGACACAAGCAGAAATGAAAGGTGGCTACGTAGCAATAGGTTATGGTCGAGATGCAACAGATGTCGCCATTTTTAATCAGTTTGGCCCAGCCCTGTGCCCGACGACACAAGACATTCGTGTGCAACAATTTGAAGGTAACAATATGGCCTTTTCAAGGTGAAATATGCAACGCTATAAAATTATTCATCGTACTTATTACAACTATGCTCAACAGGTAACGCTTGGGGCACATTATATGCGCCTGCGCCCGAGAGAAGACCATGAGCTACGAATTGAATCTTTTACGCTTAAGGTTAGTCCTACAGCTAATTTACTTTGGCATCGGGATATAGAGGGAAACTCCGTAGGCATCGCCACTTTCGCTTTACCTACTAGCCAGCTTGCGATTGAGAGCGAGGTCATTATTCAGCAGCATAATGAAGCGCCTTTGGATTTTATAGTCGCTTCTTACGCAATCGCTTACCCCTTTGTTTATCAAGCTGATGATGAAATTTTACTCTCTCCTTATAAGGTATTACCTAAGCTCGAAACCTGTCAAATAATCAATAAGTGGGTAGCTAACTTTTGGCAAGCAAATGAGACAATTCAAACCTACTCTCTATTGCAGCGGCTTGCCAGCTACATTTATCAAACCATGGCATATCAAATGAGGGAAGAACCAGGCGTACAAACAGCACAAAAAACACTCGCATGCTCAACTGGCTCTTGTCGTGATTTTGCTTTACTGTTTATGCAGGCAGCGAGATGTTTAGGGCTTGCCTCTCGCTTTGTCAGTGGTTATCTCTACGCACCGCTAATGAGTGATGAAGTTGGTACAACACATGCCTGGGCTGAGGTGTACTTGCCTGGTGCAGGCTGGAAGGGCTTCGACCCCACCATTGGTAAAATTGTTGGATCGGATCATATTGCCGTAGCTGTAGCAAGACTACCGGAATCTGTCCCTCCCATTTCTGGGTTATTCAGTGGTACAGGGGATTCAAGTTTGGATGTAGGGGTATGGGTTAGCCCCTGTTAATCCCTGAGAGATTAACCATGGTAGCTTGCTAGCCTTATAGTACTAGCAAGTGCCCTAAAGGCAGTATAGTTAAAGCCACTGCCATAATTCCAGTTTCATGTTAAATAATATGGCTTAAATTTTCGAATATTTTTAATCTTTCTGAAAGCAGAAAGGTTATTCAATATTTTGAATTTGCTCGCGCATTTGTTCTATTAAAACTTTTAATTCAATCGCAATAGCGGTCATTTCCTTATCTGCTGATTTAGAACCTAAAGTATTCGCCTCTCGATTCATTTCTTGCATTAAAAAATCTAAACGCCTGCCAACGGGCTCATTTTTTTGCAAAATATGTAGTACTTCGGCAATATGCGTTTCTAAGCGATCTAACTCTTCTTCTACATCTAACTTTTGTGCCAAGATAACCATTTCTTGTTCAAGACGGTCGTGGTTAGGGTCTTCAACTAATTCTACTATTTGGCTTTTTAATTTATTTTTTAAATTATCTAATACCAGTGGCATGCGTGTTTTTGCTTGCTCGACAAAACTTTGCATTTTTTCACAACGCTCAGTGACCATGCGCTGAAGCTGCTCTCCTTCCCTTAATCGAGCAGTAAGAAAGCTATCAAGCGTAGTTTGTAATAGTTGCTGCAATGTTTTTTGTAACTCAGCATTATTGCTTGATTTTTCTGCTTGAATGCCGGGAAATGAGAGTACATCTAGGGCGGAAAAGCTTTGTGAACTATGCATTAATTGTTCAATTTCTTTTGCGCTATTTAACAGCGCTTGAACGGCATCCATATTGACATCAAGCTGCACGGTGCCTTTTTGGTGTTTTTTATAACTAAAATTACATTCAATTTTCCCGCGTTTTAGCTGCTTACTAATGCTCTGCCGCGTACCTGCCTCCATAAAGCGAAATCGTTCGGGAATTTTTAGGGTGATATCACAATAACGATGATTTACTGAGCGTAACTCACAGTGTAATGTCAGGCCTTCAAATTCGACTTCACTGCTAGCAAAAGCGGTCATGCTATAGGTCATATTTATTCCTTTAATCTTTGTTTGCTAAGAAAAATTGCTGCAAAAGTTGTTTGGTATCAGCCATTCCTTGTTCTAAATTGTGCATGATTTCATCCATGCTAATTTCACCCGCCGCTTTACCCGCCGCCCAGTTGGCGACAACCGCACAACAAGCATACGGAATTTCTAGTTCTCTAGCTAAAACTGCTTCAGGCATGCCTGTCATCCCCACTAAATCACAGCCATCACGTTCTAAGCGGATAATTTCTGCTGCTGTTTCTAAGCGTGGCCCTTGTGTGCAAGCATAAACGCCAGATTTTTCTATGACTAACCCTGACGCACTATTAATAAGCTGTTGCCTCAGGTTTTCATCATAAGGCGCTGTAAAGTCGATATGTTGTACTGCATCTGAGTCTTCAGCAAAATAGGTGTGCTCGCGCCCGTAACTGTAATCAATAATTTGCTCAGGAATGGCAATTTTAGCAGGGGGCATTTGTGGTGTAATCCCTCCTACGGCAGCAACTGCAATAACCTGTTCTGCGCCTGCTTCCTTGAGTGCCCACAAGTTTGCACGGTAATTTATTTTATGTGGTGCGATGCGATGTGGATTTCCATGTCTTGCTAAAAAAATAATTTTTTGTCCTGACAGCTCTCCAAAAATACAAGGCGCTGACGGCATGCCATAAGGTGTTGGTATTTCTTTTTCATGGCTAATAGTTAAGCTATCAAGCTCTGTTAATCCTGAACCGCCAATAATTGCTGTTGTTTTCATTTTTATCCTTTAGCACAAGCATAAATGCCTGCTGCATTGCGTAAATAACCTTTGTAATCCATGCCATAACCATATAAATAATGATCTTCAACTTCTAAGCCGATAAACTCAGCGCTGGCTGGTTTGGCTTTATTTATTTTTTTATTAATGAGGACAGCACTGTAAATTTTAGCGGCGCCTTGCTCTTGGCAATATTGCTGAATCGCTTCTAAAGTAATGCCTTCATCTAAAATATCATCAACAATTAATACCACACGCCCTTTTAAATCTGTCGCTGGTTTTTGCTTCCAATGTATTTCACTGCCATTGGTTTGATTACCGTAGCGAGAGGCATTAACCGCATCAACGGTGAGTGGAAAATCAAGCTGTGTTAATAGTTTCCCTGCGACCACTAAGCCACCATTCATCACGCATAATAAAATAGGATTACTTGCTTTTAGCTCTTGGTTAATCGCTTTCGCCATCACATTAATAGCTTGCTCTACTTCCGCTTCTGTATGCAAAAGTTGTGCATTTTGTTGAACTTGTTTAATTTCCGTTAGCATAGCTCTCACAAAGTTGCTTTATTTTTGGGCTTAATTCTAACCACTCAGGGTTGGATTTTAATTCTGTTTGATTAAATTTTGCTTTACCTAGCATATGTAAAAGCCTTTGCTCACGAACTCGGTTAGTTTCAATCGGGGTTGCTTCTAAGACATCTTCCGCTGCTTTTTCGTTGTTGCAAACTAAGACCATATCGCAACCCGCTTGCTGTGCAAGTTTTGCACGTTCTTCAAAGCCTCCTACGCTGGCAGCACCTTCCATACTGATGTCATCACTAAAAACAACCCCGTTAAAGCCTAATTTCTGGCGTAATATGTCATTAATCCAAACCGGTGAAAATCCAGCGGGTAGTTCATCTATTGCAGGGTAAACAACGTGCGCCGGCATGATTCCTTCTAAGCCCTCCTCAATAAGTCTCTTAAAGGGCAAGACATCTTTTTGATAAATCGTTGCAAAATCACGTTCATCAATAGGTAATGTTAAGTGCGAATCTAGTGCGACTGCACCATGCCCAGGAAAATGTTTACCAATCGCAGACATTCCCGCACGGCGCATACCTGAGCGAAATGCGCTGGTTAAATCACAGGCTTGCTGGGTATTTTGTGAAAAGGATCGATTACCAATAATTTCACTGATGCCTGCATCAATATCTAAAACGGGCGCAAAACTAAAATCAAACCCTAGCGCTAATAATTCAGATGCCATTAACCAGCCCGCACCCTCGGTTAACTCTGATTGCCCTGCATAGGCAGCGGCAGGAGGAAGCCGAGTAAAACCAGTTTGGCAGCGTTGAACACGTCCACCTTCTTGATCTACGGCGATTAATATTGCTCCTTTTTTAGCCGCTTTTATTTGTTGGTTAAGTTCTAAAACTTGTTCGGGGGTTTCATAATTCCGAGCAAATAAAATCACAGCCCCTGCATTGGGGTGTGCAATTTTTTCTTTGTCGTACTGGCTAAGTGTTGTGCCAGTAATATCAATCATAATAGGCCCAATAGGGCATTGCTTTTTCATCGGGTGAAAGCCTAAATTCAGTTACACAAATCAATATTAAACATTATAAACAATCTTTGCTATTATCAGCTTAGATAGTTATTACATCCGGAGATTATTGTGCCTATTTTATTGTTATTAAGCTTATTTTTTTTACCTAGTTATGTTGTAGCAGAGGGGGATGAGGAAGAAGCCGATCCTATCGAATATGTTGATCTACGGCCTGACTTTATTGTCAATTTATCAGACTCAAGTCATCACATGCGTGCCAGCATTCAATTAATGGTATCAGGCAGCGATGCGAAAGATAATATAAAGAAGCATATTCCTGCTATTCGCCATTCATTACTGCTTAGTTTTGGTGATTTAACAATGGAACAATTACAGTCCATGGAGCAGCGAGAAACAGTTCGTACAGATGCCTTGGAGTTAATTAAGGCGGCATTAAAAACGTGCTCAGTTGATGATACAAAGGTACTAGATGTATTTTTTACTGCATTTTTAGTTCAGTAAGCTACGCTTAACTTTAAGGCGTTTTTAATTTTTTTCACCGCCTGTAATAGCTTACCTTCTGAATACGGTATTGCATCCAATTGTCCCCATATTGGAGCCGGCCATGCTTTATCAGATTTATACCTGACTACATGATGAATATGTAGTTGGGGAACCATATTACCTAGCGCAGCAATATTCATTTTATCGGCTAAATAAATATCCGCTAATTGCTTAGCAACAAAACTTGATTCTTGCATAAGCTGCTGCTGATCTGAAAGAGAAAGCTGATATATTTCCGTAATATTTTGTTTTTCAGGTACTAAAATAAGCCAAGGAAATTGGCTGTCATTCATTAATAAAACTCTGCACAATTCCAGTTTTCCTAGCTGGATGCAATCTTTTTCTAATGTCGCATTTAATATGAAGCTCATCATTGCCTACTTGATTTTGAAGTTAAGAATAGTCAGTGTAGCTTACACCGCTAATGCAGAGTAAATATTATGACGAGCACCCGCTATTTTCCTCAATGGTGCATTCAGCTCTGAAGTGAAATACCAAAATTACAATGAAAAGAGAAAGCAAGCTATGAGCAGAAATGAAGTAATAAAACAGTACATATTGGGCGCGCCATCACGTGCCTCATGATAGGTTTTGGGTGGGGTGATGAAAATCTAGTTTTTTATCTTATTTTTGTAAAATTTAAATGATGTATTTTTATTCCCACGAAGAATCACGCAGCCATTAAGTTAAGGCTTTATCCACATGACGGTACGCTGGCTTTAGCCTGCTTTCTATCTTAAACAAGCAGGCTAAAGCCAGCGTACCAGCTGTTCTATTATGCCTAACTTAATGCCGATAAGTCAGAATAAAAAGTGAATCTATTTTATGCGGCAGAAATTAACGATTTTCATCAGCCCAGATTTGGGGACTCCCTGTCACCTACTGCTCCCTCTGTGTCAATATAGCGTCGGCTTGCGTGCCTGTGGCACACTCCCTGATTTTCAGCGGTTGATTTCAAATAAGGCGAAAACTATTCTGGTACAAAGGGAAGCTTGGGAAAGAAAAGAATCACCCTTTAATACTAATTTTCTGGTTCAATTATTAGTGTATGCGCTAAGCCCTGGTGTATAGCATTTAAAATATGACCATTATCAGCATCAATTTCCCAGGAAAATACCCCTGCTAGCCCTTTATTGATGACAAACTCCCCTTTGGCTCTAACAGATCGCGGATTATCATACGTAATATATTCGCCCGTACTTGCACGATACAGAGAAGGAGCTTCTGCTACATCATCATATTGATAGATAAAACCATTAATACCTACCCCGTTTTCTCCTCCTAAATAATTCAATTCGATATCTTTATAGTCCAAGACTCCAGCTTCCCAGCTTCCATCAATGGCACCATTACCCTGGCCATCTATAACCCCTTTCCAGCCTCGCCCATACATAGCAGCACCAACAACAATTTTGCTTGCTGGAACACCAGCACTAATCAGGTTATCAACCCCATCACTGACATTAAAACCAGCATTTGCGTTATTTTCCATCGGATATAAAGCCGAATGATGGCCAACTTCATTATTCCATGCGCCATAAAAGTCATAAGACATAGCGAAGAAATAATCAACATAAGGTGCGGCGGCAACATAATTTACATTATTCACCTTAGCTGCTGAAACATTTATCGCCGCCGTCAACTCGTAAGTTCGCCCTGTTTCTATCTGTAAAACATCCAAAGCAGCACGCAATTCCGTCATTAAATCGGCAAACCCCTGCTTGTCTGCAGCTGAACCTTTACTCGCATTTGCACCCCCACCCCCTGGAAACTCCCAATCAACATCAATGCCATCAAAAAAATCATACTGCTGGATAAATTCAATAGCTGAAGTAACAAATGTTGCACGTCTTGCTGGATCATTAGCAATATCAAAAAATGGGTCCGATAAAGTCCAACCACCGATTGAAGGCAAAATCTTAATATCTGAATTCTGTTGTTTCATTTTAATTAACTGACCAAAATTACCGCGAATCGGATCATTCCATGCATCTCCAGGATAAGACTTTTCCAAAGTAGCATAACGATCGACTAAAGTAACCGTATCATCTGCCTGGTCTGCACATTCGGAATCTATTGCATTACGAGCCGATGCGAGCGCCGAGGCGTTATCCCCACAAATGGCAATAAAACCATATAAAACATGAGTTAAGTTCGCCGCAGGAATATTTTCTACATGATAATCACGCCCATAAACTCCCCACTCGACAAAATAGCTGGCAACAACTTTTCCGGTTGTATTCTTATAAGCCGCATTATATTCTCCTAAAGCCAAGCTGGGGGTGCTTGTTTCTGTATCAGTTGCTCCTGTTTCATCTGTTCCTGTGTCAGTTACTGTATTACCGGGTTCAATAAGTGCAACAGTAACGGCATTACTGAGAGTACAAATATCAGCCCCAGAGGAGGTATTACATAACTCAACCTGAAATTCATAACTACCAAGATTAATTAAGCTCACCTGTGTCGCAGCAGTTTGCGCTGCATTGGTTGTTTGTGCCACGATAGTATTGCTATAAACCGATTGACCATTTTGTAATAAGCGCCAATGATCTCCATTAGCACCCCACCACATATCCCAGCTTATATCGACACTCACGCTGGCCGCAGTTAACTCTATACTAGCAGGTAACCAGGAAATCACTGGCTTGGCTGGTGCAATCTCATTAACAGTTGCCGTTACTTCACCACCACCGGATGATGTTGTTGAACTATCAGCCTCTACCACAATAGATCGACTGTCACTTTGTGTACACCCAGAGGCATTACAAATTTCTACTACTAAATTGTAATTCCCGCTAACAAAAGTCACATCACACTGCCCACTTTGTGCTTCCGGATTATTAGGGCTTAATTCGCCACTACATTTTTGCTCCTCATTCGCCAGTAACCTCCAGCTACTCGCATTTTCACCCCACCACATATCCCAATGCACATTTATATCATTCGTCGATATTGTATCGGCTAACCAGGAAATTGAGGGTTTAGCGGGGGCGGCAGTGGCACAATGCCCATAACCCACTATTATTGCAGCAACGACTGAAAGCGTAAAACGCTTATTATTAGAGTATGACATAATTGTTTCCCTTTTAAGTTTAAACCAAGGGAGATGGTTATTTATTTTCATCTCCCTAAGTAGCCCACTCTTCAAGCATAAAAAGCGATGATTGACACTGGGCATGTTGAATAAATTAACTGTTCTACAAATACTTATTCATTTTGTCAATGAGTTGATTACACTCTCTCTTCAAAGTTATGTAAGTATTAAAAGTAGATTGCTTGGGAGTTAGTATCTATGAAATATTCACTCTGTGCATTGCAGTTTCCGCCAAATGCTTGACTGTATTTTTCCAATTGACACGTTTATTTTTTAACCTGAGAGCTGAACTGATGAAAACCGTTAATGTTTACTGCATAAAATAGTACCGATTTTTATTTCGCTTCTTCGCGTTCAAACTCTCACTATCAACAATTACTCGGACGCAGGTCTTTAGCCGTAATCGCTAAGACAGATTTGAAGCATGACTTTTTCCATAACTTACTGATAAATAATGAAGTTGGATGAAAATTAGTGCGACGAAAAAATTATAATGTAGTAAGTTATTGAATTCACAAAGAAATAAATTTTAATAAAATTATTTATAATCAATGGGTTAAAAACTTTGTCGCACTAATATAGGAGCTCATTTATATAAACTCTGGGGTGAGGGTGTTAAAATAGGCAGGGATCTGAATGGTTACCTTTAGCCTGCTCTATAAGTACTAGGAGACTGACCTGTCCAGCGTTTAAAGGCTCTGGAGAATGCACTGTAATCACTAAATCCGAGCATAAAAGCAATTTCTAGCAAACTGAGATTACTATCCTGAATATATTGCTGAGCCAGTTCTGCTCTTATTTCACTCAGCAAAAACTTAAATTTCACCCCTTTTTGTTGTAATTTACGTTGAAAACTTCGTTGACTGATATAAAGGGCGTTAGCAATAGATAAATCAGTTACCTTCCCCGAAGGTAACTGATTGAGTATTTCTGCTTTTATTTTTTCGATAATATTGTTTTTATCCAGTTTCGCTAGTGTTTCCATAATAACCTGGTCACTTAACTGAGCTAACCTTGGGTTGGCACTGATTAAATGCCTATCTGCCAGGTTTTTACAAACATTAAACCTATTTTCTGGTGCGTTAAAATGAATTGGACAGCCAAAAAGTAAGTTGAACTCACTTGAATTGGTCGGTTTATCATGAGTAAGTTCAATGGAAAGTGGTTGAAAGTCTCCACCACAATTCACTCGACACATCGCCAATAACATCGCCATAAAAGAATCGGTACGTGTTGGTTGTTGTCTGGATACCTGCTTATATTGTAAATGCACGGATAACGTTGTTTCAGTAATATCAATATCCAATAAAGCACCTTCAGTTAAAATAGACATATAGCGAGCAAAGCGGTCTAGTGCAGTATGCAAACTATCACTGGCTAACCACGCATATCCCAACGCGCCCATTTGTGACGGATGCCAGAATTTTGCAGCCCTTAGGCCAAAACACGGATCAGCAGCAATAGTAGAGGCTTCAAACCATAATTGATCAATTTTTTGATAACTAAACCGAGCATTTGCATCTGTAATATTTTGCGGATTAATTTTCAACTTGGCTAATAATGGCGTGGGATCAATTCCATATGACTCAATAATTTTAAGCGTAATAGCGACTGCGGGTGCTGAGTAACTAAGAGGCATATCAATACTCCATTGGGTGCATAATCAGATAAATTATAGAATGAGCACTACGTGCATCAGACAAGGGTGCAAATGCTTGTTTGCTCTGCCCAATCAAACTTGATTGCGTGAAGCTTGTTATTCTTTCGACGATATCTATCACTGATCGCTTTTTTTAAAAAGGAAGAATTGAAGTTATTTTATCACTGAATCCTAAATTGAGAATTGCTGCCGAAAACGTCGCCATTTGCTTTTAACGTCTCACGATGCTTTATTTTTTATATAAAAAAATAGCTTCAGATCCTGCCCCAGTAATCTTTTGAGCTGGGGGATATGCAGCTCTCTGTGTACGCCTCGCCTCCGTTGTTCGCTTTGTTAAAGTCGAAACTGCTAACAACGCTCCGCAGGAAACGCAACACTCGATACTGGTGGTTGGTTAGTCCTTGAAGCTAATAAATAGCCTCTCCAGACAAGGACTTTCACCTTGTAAGAAATAACAAGCTTCGCTTGCCGCACCAGGAATGACG
>DAOUSK010000029.1 GCA_030627265.1 Methylococcaceae bacterium | reverse complement strand
CTGCAATGGATAAACAGGTTTAAAGACGGAGCAAACAATGAGTTGGTTTGAAAAACTAGTCCCTTCGACTATTACAAAAAAAGAAACTGATACTAAAAAGAACGCTATTCCTGAAGGCTTATGGCATAAATGTACTAGCTGCAGCGCCATTCTCTACACCAGTGAATTAGAAAAAAATGCGAATGTTTGCCCTAAGTGTGATTTCCACATGCGTATCGGTGCTCGTCGTCGTCTTGATTTATTTCTTGATGCTGAAAATCGCGAAGAAATCGGTAAAAACCTAAAACCAACCGATCCATTAAAGTTTAAAGATAGTAAAAAATATAAAGACCGTATCACTCAAGCACAAAAGAAAACCAAAGAAAATGATGCTTTAATCGTTATGCAAGGTACTTTACAAGGCCAAGCGATTGTTGTTGCAGCGTTTGACTTTAGTTTTATGGGTGGATCTATGGGCTCAGTTGTTGGCGAACGCTTTGTGCGCGGTGTTAACAAAAGTATTGAAATTGGTGCTCCATTTGTTGTGTTTACTGCAAGTGGTGGTGCACGTATGCAAGAGTCATTATTTTCTTTATTCCAAATGACCAAAACCAGCGCAGCCCTCACTAAACTTGCTGCTGCACATATTCCTTACATCTCATTTATGACTGACCCAACCATGGGTGGAGTCTCTGCCAGCTTAGCAATGTTAGGTGATTTAAATGTTGCAGAACCTAAAGCTTTAATTGGTTTTGCCGGCCCTCGCGTTATCGAGCAAACGGTTCGTGAAACACTACCTGAAGGTTTTCAGCGCAGTGAGTTTTTACAAGAACATGGCGCAATTGATATGATTATTGATCGCCGAGAAATGCGCAAAGAAATTGCCTCAGTATTAGCTATTCTTACCGCTAATAAAGCTGCGGCTTAATGCACCACTTTGTAAAGCCTACGCTTACTCCTGTAGGCTTTACAAAAAAACCATGAAGCTTTGATAACATTATTTTCACACTATGCACTTTGATACTTTAAAAGACTGGCTGCACTGGCAAGAAGGCCTTCACCCTCAAAGCATTGATTTAGGCTTACATAGAGCTAAAAAAGTATTTCACGCGCTTAATCCAGAAAAGAAACAGCCTATTACCATTACTGTTGCAGGCACCAATGGAAAAGGCTCTACCATTGCTTTTTTAGAAGCTATTTATCGCGCCCAAGGCTTAAAAGTAGGCTCTTATACATCACCGCATATTTTAAAATACAACGAGCGTATTAAAATTAATGGCCAATCTGTTTCAGATAATGTTCTTTGCCAAGCCTTTGAGCGTATAGAAGCAGTTCGTGATGAGACCTCACTCAGTTATTTTGAATTTAGCACACTGGCCGCTTTAGATATTTTTTCCCGCTCTGATTTAGATATCCAATTATTAGAGGTTGGCTTAGGCGGGCGTTTAGATGCCGTGAATATTATTGATGCGGATGCCACTATTATTACCAGTATCTGTATTGATCATACGGATTGGCTAGGTGATACACGCACTGCAATTGCGGTGGAAAAAGCGGGAGTTTTTCGTGCAAACTGCCCTGCTATTGTCGGTGATATCGACCCACCCAACTCTTTAATTGATTGTGCGCAACAAACTGAAGCCCAGCTCTTACTTATTAACCATGATTTTTCTTATACAAAATCTGCGCAACACTGGACTTGGCAATGCAGCAATAAAAAACTGGAACAATTACCTTTACCCAATTTAAAAGGTGAGCACCAGTATCGTAATGCCTCTACCTCCTTAATGGCGATAGAAAGCTTACAAGATAAAATCCCCGTGTCTAATAAAGCGACTCACGATGGTTTAGAAAATGCTTATATTTCCGGACGTTTTCAATTAATTAAAACAGAAAATAGCGCGCCAATATTATTAGATGTAAGCCATAATCCACAAGCTGCAAAAGCACTACTAGATTATTTAAATGCTGAATTTTCTGAACTACCTGTTTACGCTATCTTTAATATGATGAGCGATAAAGATATGCAATCAGTGGTCACACTAATGCAAGCTAAAATCGAGCATTGGTATATTTCCCCTGTCAATAATCCAAGAACTAATAAAGAAGCCGATACCAAGATAATTTTTCAAAATAGCAATATTAAACAAATTAGTACAGGCTACTCTGATTTTTCTGCGACCTTCCAAGCGGCAAAAAAAATGGCAGAAAAAAACCAAGGCCTACTCGTTATCTTTGGATCTTTTTTTCTAGTTTCCGAATACTTAGCGCAAATTAGTAACAATAGGAAGTCTCAAACATGAATGAAACACTTAAAAACCGTATTGTTGGCATAATTGTTATTACCGCTTTAGCGGCTATATTTATTCCTATGCTCTTTGACGAACCTATCACAAGTACTGATAGCCACAGCAATGATGAACTGCTTATTCCGGTACAGCCTAGTAACCAAATGGCCGCATTAATTGACAGTATTCCTCAATCACATGAGGCCATTATTTCTAAAGAAAAGCTCACTCAACTCAATTTACAGCAACAAAAATCAACCGAACCTTCGACAGACAAACATTTAAAAAGCTGGGTTATTCAAGTAGGTAGTTTTAATTCCGAAAAAAATGCAAATGAATTTAAAGGCAGATTACGCCAAAAAAAATTCAATGCCTACATAAGCCCAGTTAAATCAAAAAATGGCACTAAATTTCGCTTATTTGTCGGCCCAGAACTCGGGCATGATATCGCCTTAAAAACACAACTTCGCTTAGAAAAAATATTTAATGCTAAAACTCTTTTAATTTCTGAATAGGTCACAAAATGATTTGGATAGATTACTCAATTATCGGTTTAATTAGCATTTCACTTATTATTGGCTTATTTCGAGGCCTTATTAGAGAAGCCTTTGCATTAGTCACATGGGCTGTTGCCTCTTGGGTTGCTTTTACTTTTAGCTCTCCTTTGGCCAATTTATTGGTTGATGCAATCAGCATGGAGAATATCCGTCTAGCAACCGCCTTTGTGACCTTATTTATTTTAACCCTCATTGTTGGCGCAATTATCAATTACCTACTCGGCGCCTTAGTTAGCAAAACAGGCTTAACAGGGACTGACCGTTTTGCTGGATTAATTTTTGGCATTGTACGCGGTGCTTTTATTGTTGTAGTGATTGTTATGCTTGCAGGGCTAACCCCAATCCCCAATGAACCTTGGTGGAAAGAATCTCAACTATTACCTCATTTTCAATCGACAGCTATTTGGTTACGTTCTCATATCCCTGATAACCTGGCTAATTCGGTCAACTATTTATAATTTACAACTCTAGGAAATAACATGTGCGGTATTGCGGGAATTGTCTCCCATCAAAATGTAAATCAAGACCTTTATGATGCACTGACTGTATTACAACACCGTGGGCAAGATGCTGCGGGCATTGTCACTTGCGAAAATGGGCGTTTGCACTTACGTAAAGATAACGGCTTAACCCGTGATGTTTTCAGCACCGAGCAAATGTTGAAATTGCGCGGTAACATGGGAATTGCTCACGCTCGTTATCCAACGGCTGGTAGCTCTAGCTCTTCTGAAGCACAGCCCTTTTACGTTAACTCCCCTTTTGGCATTACCTTAGCGCACAATGGCAATCTAACCAATACCGAGCAACTTAAAAAAGCTTTATTTGTAGAGGATCAGCGTCACCTTAATACCAATTCGGACTCTGAAGTGTTATTAAACATTTTTGCACATGAATTACAGCAACTGGGTAAATTAAAGCTCGATAAAGACGATTTATTTAAAGCCGTTGAGGGAGTTCATCGTCGCTGTAAAGGTGCCTATGCCGTTGTCATTATGATTCCTAATATTGGCATTTTAGCCTTTAGAGACCCTAATGGTATTCGCCCTATTATTTTCGGAGAAAGACAATCAGAGCAAGGCCCTGAGTTTATGGTTGCCTCTGAAAGTGTTGCTTTAGACTCACTAGACTTTAAAATCACACGTGACCTAGACCCAGGCGAAGCAATCTTTATTTCTGAATCTGGTGAGTTACACACACAGCAGTGTGCGGAAAAAACAGACCATTGCCCGTGTATTTTTGAGTACGTTTACTTTGCACGTCCTGACTCAATTATAGATAATATTTCTGTCTACAAAGCCCGCTTGCGTATGGGCGATAAACTGGCTAAAAAAATACTTAAGGAATGGCCAGATCATGATATTGATGTCATCATTCCGATTCCTGATACTAGCCGTACTTCTGCCCTAGAAATGGCCAATACTTTAGGTGTTAAATTCCGGGAAGGCTTTATCAAAAACCGCTATATCGGTCGTACTTTTATTATGCCCGGCCAACAAATGCGTAAAAAATCAGTGCGCCAAAAACTCAATGCAATTAGTTTAGAATTTGAAGGGAAAAACGTTTTATTAGTGGATGATTCTATCGTTCGTGGTACAACGTCTGAGCAAATCATTAAAATGGCTCGCGAGGCTGGCGCAAAAAATGTTTATTTCGCCTCTGCAGCCCCTGCTGTCCGCTACCCTAATGTCTATGGCATTGATATGCCTGCCGTCGTAGAACTTGTTGCACATAATCGTAGCGAAGAAGAAATTGGCCAGGTCATTGGTGCAGATAAAATGATTTATCAAGACTTAGAAGATCTTGTTGATGCGGTACGCAAAGGTAACCCAGAAATCAAACACTTTGATACCTCATGTTTTGACCAAGAGTACATTACAGGTGATATTGATGAAGCTTATCTACAGCGCATTGAAGACTTACGTAATGATTCTGCGCAAAAAGAAAAAAATGCTGAAACAGCCATTATAGAAATGCATAACTCGTACTAAGCCCATTCCCCCTTATTCTCTTAATCAATTTAATTGATATTCGAAATATAAGGGGTATAGATAAATAGGGAGCGAGGCATTCAGGCTCTCTATTTATCTATCATATTTTCATATACTTTCATCTAAATAATAAAAACCTTAAATCTAATATTTTTTATTGATAGCTGCTTTGTCTGTGTAAAACTCTACCAATTATTACGCTGTCATCTAACACATCAAATAAACCCGTAAGGCGGATAAATCGTACTTCTTGAACAGCCTCCT
This sequence comes from Methylococcaceae bacterium, assembly GCA_030627265.1. Classification (GTDB taxonomy): domain Bacteria; phylum Pseudomonadota; class Gammaproteobacteria; order Methylococcales; family Methylomonadaceae; genus Methyloprofundus. The sequence goes on along the minus strand of DAOUSK010000029.1, from coordinate 15,582 downwards.
AGTAGCGCCTAAATCTAAAGGTCAATCTCAACCTATCAATACGGTAACAACGGTAATTTGAAATCAACAAGATAAAACGTAGGATGGAAAAGCGACAGCGCCTTCCGTCATCACACCACACCACAAAAAAGAAAACCGTCCGATAATACGATCATCATGGCAACCAACATTCAAGCTGAAGTGTAAACCCATCTCGGATTACGCTGCCGCTCATCCAAGCTACGTAACAATCAGCCCATCTGACATATGTAACACTCTATCCATACGTGCTGCTAATGCGGCATCATGAGTAACAATTAAAAAGCTAACACTAAACTCCTGATTAAGCTCTAACATTAACTCATAAATATTTTCGGCCGTTTTACTGTCCAAATTACCGGTTGGCTCATCTGCTAAAATACACTTAGGCTGATTAATCAAAGCACGTGCTATCGCAACACGCTGCCGCTCACCACCCGATAACTCTCCCGGTTTATGCTCAACTCTATGCGCTAACCCTACTCTCTTTAAGATCGCTTCAGCTTTAGCTGTTGCTTGCTTAATCGAAGCGCCACCAATCAATGCTGGCATCGCCACATTTTCTAATACCGTAAACTCACCAAGTAAATGATGAAATTGATAAATAAAACCTAAAGATCGATTTCGTAATTTAGATAGTTTTGCTTGGCGTACTTTATTTAAGTTTGTACCCTCAAGCTCAATTAACCCACTAGTGGGTTTCTCCAATCCACCCAGCAAATGCAATAAGGTACTTTTTCCTGAGCCAGAGCTGCCCATAATGGCAACACGCTCACCTTCAGACACAGAAAAATCAACACCTTTTAATACATCAACATCTAACTTACCTTGTTGGTAGCTTTTAGTCAGTTGCTCGCATTTTAAAATTATTTTTTTACTCATAACGCAATACCTCCGCCGGGTTCACTCTGGATGCTTGCCATGCAGGGTATAACGTTGCTAATAAAGAGAGAGAGAAAGCAACGATACTAATCACCAGTACATCGGCCCAAACTAATTTTGAAGGTAGCGTACTAATATAATAAACATCGGCAGCCATAAAATTAACACCAAAGAACTTTTCAATAGCAGGCACAATGGTTTCCACATTTAAGGCGAGTAAAACGCCCCCCACAGTCCCTAATAAGGTTCCTGCAAGACCAATAATACTGCCTAAAATAATAAAAATCCTCATCACGGCCATCGGGCTTAAGCCCTGTGTTTTTAAAATGGCAATATCGGCTTTTTTATCCGTCACAACCATCACTAGCGTTGAAACAATATTAAAAGCGGCCACTGCCACAATCAGTAATAAAATAATAAACATAACGCGTTTTTCAGTTTTTATCGCCTGAAAAAAGTTGCTGTGCGCTTGCGTCCAGTCTCTTACATAATACTGACCATGAAGTTTACGCGCTATTTTGTAAGTAATTTGCGGCGCATCAAATAAATCATCTAATTTAAGGCGTAAACCGCTCACATTATCATCTAAACGTAGCAATTTTTGAGCATCTTTTATATGAATGAGTGCCATATTGCGATCATATTCATACATCCCTACTTCAAAAATTCCTACCACGGTAAAACGACGTAGGCGGGGGATAATACCCGCTGGCGTTGAATTCACTTGTGGGCTAATAATCGTTATTTTTTCTCCCACTTTAGCACCGAGGTAACTGGCTAGTTCAGAACCTAAAACAATTTGATATTTTCCTGGGACTAATAAATCTAGTGTCCCTATTTGCATTTTCTCCCCGACATCAGAAACAGCCATTTCTTCACTAGGAATAATACCGCGTAACAAACTACCACTTACACGTCGGCCTGAATTAATCATCACCTGCCCCTTCACAAAAGGAGCCGTGCCTTCTACATGCTCATAGTCTTTAATGGTATTTTGCAGCCCCTGCCAATTACTTAACTCGCCGGTTGGTTCTGTTATGGTGGAATGCGCTGTCATTCCTAAAATACGCTGGCGTAATTCAGCCTCAAAGCCATTCATCACGGATAAAACGGTAATTAATGCCGTTACGCCTAATGCAATGCCAAAGACTGATGTGAGGGTAATAAATGAGATAAATTGGGTGCGACGTTTTGCACCTGTATAGCGCAATCCTATATACAAACTAAGGGGTTTAAACATATTATGAGTATTTCCAATGAAAGCTACACCAAGAAAGTGTGCTTATTTTGACTTTAAAGTACTTCTATTTTATCGGCAAACAGAACATAAACCATACAGATATAAACTGTGATCGGTTAATTCGTAATCTAATTTTTTTGCAATATCATCTTGACGCTTTTCAATCACATCATCAGTAAATTCATCGACTTTACCGCATTTAACACAAACAATATGATCATGGTGCTGACCTTTGTTTAACTCGAAGACCGAATTTCCGCCTTCAAAATGATGCCTTGTTACTAAACCGGCCGCTTCAAATTGAGTTAATACCCGATAAATGGTTGCAAGACCAATATCTTCATCTTCCTTTAATAAAATCTTATAGACCTGCTCCGCACTTAAATGACGATTATTATTTTCACGCTCCATAATCTCCAGTATTTTTACTCTCGGCAAGGTTACTTTTAAACCCGCCTTTCTTAACTCTTGAGTTTCCATATGCTTTTACTTAAATGAAGATTAAATAATTTCTAAAGGCCTAGATATAAATAACCCCGTATAAAACGGGGTTATTTATTAAAAAGCTGTTACTTTTTTATTTCGGTTCAACTTGTGTCGCTTGTAAACCTTTAGGACCAGATTCAACCTCAAAATTGACTGCTTGATTTTCTTCTAATGATTTGAATCCATCTCCAATGATTGATCTAAAGTGTACAAATACATCTTCGCCACCTTCATCAGGAGTAATAAAGCCAAAACCTTTTGCGTTGTTAAACCACTTAACAGTACCAGTTGCCATCTTTTGAAATCCTCAAAACATTTAAAATATAATTAACTCAGATCAATTTTATCAATTGATTTATGTAAACTTTCCCACTATATCACAGAACAAGCATTCCTAAACTACCAAGAATTATAAATTGTGGTAGCCCGTCTCTTCATGCAATACGATATCTAAGCCTTCTACTTCTTCATCTTCTGTTACTCGCAGTCCGATCATTTTATCAATCAATTTCAAGATAAGATAACTAAATCCAGCACTCCAAAGTATGACCACAAAAACAGCTAAAGCTTGTACACCTACTTGATGAGCAATACTCACCTCTAAGCCTAATCCACCCCAACTTTTTGCTGCAAAAACACCCGTTAAAATAGAACCAACGATACCGCCAACACCATGCACCGGGAAAACATCAAGAGAATCATCTATTTTGAAGTAACGCTTAATAATCTGTACCGCATAAAAACAAACAATACCTGATACAACGCCAATAACTAAACCACCGAAAGGCCCGACAAAGCCAGAGGCAGGCGTAATCGTACCTAAACCAGCAACCATACCTGTTACCGCGCCTAAAACACTAGGTTTACCAAAGCGTATCCACTCAATGACCATCCATGTTAGCGCTCCCGCTGAAGCACTTATATGTGTGACTAAAATAGCCATGCCAGCAGCCCCATCAGAGGTTAGTGCACTTCCGCCATTAAAGCCAAACCAACCGACCCAAAGCATCCCTGCCCCAGTCACAACCATAGGAAGGTTATGTGGTGGCATAGCAACCGTTGGGAAGCCTTTCCGCTTACCTAAAACTATCGCCGTTATTAGCGCGGAAACACCTGCAGTCACATGAATAACTATTCCACCTGCAAAGTCCATAACACCTAATTCAGCCATCCATCCGCCGCCCCAAATCCAATGACAAACAGGCACATAAACAATCAAAGCCCATAAGCCACTAAACAATAACATGGAGGAGAATTTCATACGCTCTGCAAACCCACCCACGATTAATGCGGGTGTAATAATTGCAAAGGTCATTTGAAACATAAAAAAGACAGTTTCTGGAATATCACCCACTAACGAGTCTGTCCCCATATCTGGAACAAATACTTTACTAACGCCACCGATAAACGCTTGTAGCTCGCCCCCATCTGAAAAAATAAGGCTATACATCCCTGCTAACCACATAATGGAAATCAGACAGGTAATTGCAAAACACTGCATTAAAACAGAAAGTACATTTTTACTACGAACTAAGCCTGAATAAAATAAAGACAAACCCGGCAAAGTCATAAATAAAACTAATGCGGTTGAAGTTAATACCCACGCCGTATTTGCTTGGTTTAACTCATTAGCATTTGCTAAAACAGGGAAAAGGCTTAATGCCCCTAGTAAAAATCTGTGTTTGTTTTTTAACATATTCTAGATGTAATTTTTAATCGTTTATAACTGAAACTAACTAACTATTAAATAGCCTCATCACCTGTCTCACCCGTCCGAATTCTGATGACTTGCTCTAGTGCTGTGACAAAAATTTTACCATCGCCAATCTTGCCTGTATTGGCAGCACTAATGATCGCTTCAACCGCTTGATCAACAACATCATCTGCCACGGCTATTTCCATTTTTACTTTAGGTAAAAAATCCACAACATATTCAGCACCACGATAAAGCTCTGTGTGCCCTTTTTGACGTCCAAAACCTTTTACTTCCGTCACTGTGACACCGGCAATACCGATTTCAGATAACGCTTCACGTACATCATCTTGTTTAAATGGTTTAATAATTGCTGTAATTAATTTCATTGCATTCACTCTGGTTAAAAATCATTTTTTCTTATTTTACACAAAAACAAACGTGACGGCATTTCATAATAAAAAGAAACACAGCTAAAAAACCAGCAAATTGGTATCATTAAAGCTTATATTTATCGACTGTAATAAATAGTTTTATGACAGATCCATTAATTTTAACAAGGTATTCATGCTCTTATTATCAAAAAAACAAGATTGGCTAGGCAATATTCGTGGCGATGTTCTCGCTGGAACGGTTGTTGCCTTAGCGCTAATCCCTGAAGCAATCGCTTTTTCTATTATTGCAGGCGTTGATCCAAAAGTCGGCCTTTACGCTTCTTTTTGCATTGCATTCATCACAGCCTTTGTCGGCGGAAGACCGGGAATGATTAGCGCAGCAACCGGCGCAATGGCCTTATTAATGGTGACATTAGTAAAAGACTACGGTTTACAATATCTGTTAGCTGCCTCATTACTAACTGGTGTTTTACAAATTATCTCTGGCTATATTAAGCTGGGAAGCTTGATGAGCTTTATTTCTCGCTCTGTTGTCACAGGCTTTGTAAATGCTCTTGCCATTCTTATTTTTATGGCTCAACTTCCTGAGCTAACGGGTGTCACTTGGCATGTTTATGCGATGACTGCAGCAGGCTTAGGTATTATTTACTTATTTCCTTATGTGCCGGTTATTGGCAAAGCTATCCCTTCCCCTTTAGTTTGTATTATTGGCCTCACTTTAGCTTCTATCTATTTAGGTTTAGACATTCGTACCGTTGGTGATATGGGTGATCTACCCGATACATTACCTATCTTTTTGTGGCCTGAAGTTCCTTTGAATTTTGAAACGTTACAAATCATATTCCCGTATGCTGCTGCAATGGCCGTTGTTGGTTTATTAGAATCTCTAATGACCGCAACGATTGTTGATGATTTAACCGATACTAGCAGTGATAAAAATCGCGAATGTAAAGGTCAAGGTATCGCAAATATTGGCGCTAGCTTATTAGGCGGTATGGCAGGTTGTGCGATGATCGGACAATCAGTTATTAATATCAAATCAGGTGGACGTGGCCGCCTATCTACTTTAGTCGCTGGTGTGTTTTTATTGATTATGGTGGTTTTCTTAAACGAATGGCTTTCCTATATTCCTATGGCCGCGCTTGTTTCTGTCATGATCATGGTTTCCATTGGAACCTTTAGCTGGGATTCTATTATTAACTTAAAGTCTCACCCGCTATCTGCCAATATCGTGATGATTTCAACCGTAACAGTTGTTGTTTGGACACATAACTTGGCTTATGGCGTTTTTGTTGGCGTATTACTTGGCTCTCTCTTTTTTGCTAATAAAATCGCTCACTTTATGTATGTAGAATCATCACTAAACGATGATAACACTATCCGTAATTACACGATTCATGGACAAGTCTTCTTTAACTCGGCAGCAAAATTCACCAACGAATTCGATTTTAAAGAAGTCATCGGTAAAATTGTTATTGACTTAACTCATGCTCACTTTTGGGATTTATCTGCTGTTGATGCTTTAGATAAAGTCGTCATCAAATTCAGACGTGAGGGTGCAGATGTTGAGCTAATTGGCTTAAACGAAGCCAGCTCAACGATTATTGACCGATTTGGTGTTCATGATAAACCTGAAGAAATTGAAAAAGTTATGGGAGGCCACTAATGACACAACCACAACAAGTACTTGCCTGCATAGATGGATCAGCGATTAGCTCGGCTATCTGCGATTATTCAGCATGGGTTGCACAGCGCATTAATGCGCCGCTTAAATTACTACATACCTTAGAGCACCAAGAAAAACCTGCAAGTTTTGATCTAACAGGCAGTATAGGCTTAGGCTCTCAAGAACATTTGCTAGATGAACTCACTGAACTGGAGCAACAACGTAGCAAATTATTACAGAAAAAAGGTCAGCTTATCTTAGATGCCGCTAAAGATCGCATTCAACAAGCAGGTATTGATGATTGCGTTTGTCAGCAAAGACATGGCAGCCTGACTGAATCTTTGATTGATTTTGAAACTGAAACTCGACTCGTCATTGTAGGTTTACGTAGCGATCCAAAAGAAAAAGTTAGTACCCATTTAGAAATAATGGTACGCGCTATTCACCGTCCTATTTTGCTAGTAAACAGTGATTTTAAAGCCCCTAAAACGATTATGATTGCCTATGATGGCAGTGATGCTGCCAATAAAGCCGTTGATATGGTTGCCACAAGCCCGCTATACAAAGGCCTAAACTGCCATTTAGTTTGCGTCGCTGACAATGCTGCCAATTTATTAGAAGCACCCAGCAAAAAACTAGAAAACTGTGCTGATATTAATTTAACCATCAGCGCCTTATCAGGAAAAGCAGAAAACGAGCTATGTGCTTACCAAGAGTCAAACGATATTGATTTAACCGTCATGGGCGCTTTTAGTCATACTCGTTTACGTGAAATATTTTTAGGCAGTTTTACTGAAAAAATGCTGACTCATAGTAAAAAACCGGTTTTATTATTACGCTAACAGCCTTCGTGATAAGACTAGCGCTATAAAAGTACTGGTAACTTTGACCAAATTTATAACGGAAGCCGAACTAAAGAGACAGTGAAAGTATTATGTGTAGGTTGGGCTGAAGCATGAAGCCCAACATCTGATGCTAAATAAGCCATTGATTGTTGGGCTTCGCAAGCTCAGCCACAACCTACGAAACCTATTTTTTATAGGTTATTATTGAATACTTTCACAGTCTCTAAAGTCCCACTTCCGAATAAAGCAAAAATGGCTATTTTTACTCTTATTACTTTGAATAATTAACACGCACAAAAAAGCCGCCTCTCACCATTAAGGCAAGAGACGGCTTTTTTAACAGCGTACTCAGTAAATTTACATTTTCGCTAATACTTTCGCAATGGTTTCACCCATTGCTGAAGGTGTAGGCGCAATTGTCACACCTAAGTCTTGTAACATTTCTACTTTTTCTGCCGCACTTTCACCAGCCGATGAAATAATCGCACCCGCATGCCCCATTCGACGGCCTTTAGGCGCAGTTAAACCCGCAATGTAAGCAACCACAGGTTTATTCATATGCTTCGCTGCATAAACGCCTGCTTCAACTTCTTGAGGACCACCAATTTCACCAATCATTAAGATTAATTTAGTTTCATCATCTTCTTCGAATTTCTCGAAAATATCACGATGCGAACTACCATTAATAGGATCACCACCGATACCAACTGAGGTTGAAATACCAATGCCCAATTCACGCATTTGATCAGCCGCTTCGTAACCTAAAGTACCTGAACGCCCAACGACACCAACAATACCGGATTGATAAATATGCCCCGGCATAATCCCTAACATCGCTTGCCCTGGAGTAATCGTCCCCGCGCAGTTAGGCCCGGTTAGAATCATGCGATCCTTTTTAGGAAATTTACGCAAAAATTGTTTTACTTTCATCATATCTTGCGTAGGAATACCATCGGTAATTGATACGCAATATTTAATACCTGCTTCTGCCGCTTCCATTATAGAATCAGCTGCAAAGGCAGGCGGTACAAAAATAATACTCGCCTCTGCGCCTTCTTGCTCTACTGACTCACGTACAGTATTAAAAACAGGGCGATCTAAATGAGTTTGCCCACCTTTTCCTGGTGTAACACCACCGACAACATTAGAACCGTAGTTCATCATGTCTTGCGCGTGAAAAGTTCCAATTTTTCCTGTAAAGCCTTGCACAATCATGCGCGTGTCTTTATTAATTAAAATCGCCATTATGCTGCTCCTTCTTTTGCTACTTGCTCATTACGTGCTAACACTGCTTTTTCTGCTGCTTCTGCCAGTGTTGTTGCGGTAATAATTGGCAAGCCACTTTCTGCAATAATTTTACGACCTTCTTCTACGTTTGTACCTGATAAACGCACAATTAAAGGAATTTTCATGTCGATTTTTTTCACGGCATGAACCACACCTTCAGCAATCCAATCGCAACGGTTAATACCCGCAAAAATATTAACTAACATCGCTTTAACGCCTTTATCAGCTAAAACTAAACGAAACGCTTTTTCTGTTCGTTCTGCTGAAGCACCGCCACCGACATCTAAAAAGTTAGCTGGCTCGCCGCCCGCTAATTTAATCATATCCATAGTGGCCATTGCTAAACCAGCGCCATTAATCATACAACCAATATCGCCATCTAAACCCACATAACTTAAGCCACGATCTGCTGCGGCCATTTCTTGTGGATGCTCTTGCGTTTTATCACGTAATTCCATCACTTTTGGACGACGGAATAACGCATTATCATCAAACCCCATTTTGGCATCTAAGGTAATTAACTCACCTGACTTTGTGACCACTAATGGGTTAACTTCCAGCATATTGGCATCAAGCTCACGCATTGCACAATAACAACCACGAATGAATTTAACCGCATGGCTGATTTGCGTCGCATCTAAGCCTAATTCAAATGCCATTTCACGCGCTTGAAAGTCCAATAAACCAACAGCAGGATCTATATAGATCTTTTTAATTGCATCTGGATTATTTTCCGCAAGCTCTTCAATTTCCATTCCACCCTGAGAAGAACCGACCATTACGATACGCTCTTCAGAACGATCGACTAAAAAGCTAAAATAAAGCTCCTTCTCAATATCGGTTCCTGCTTCTATATAAAGACGTGAACATATTTTGCCTTCAGGGCCAGTTTGGTGAGTTACTAAGCGTTTACCCAGCATACTTTCTGCTGCCGCTTCAACTTCTTCATGAGTAAAACAAATCTTAACACCACCTGCTTTGCCTCGTGCACCAGAATGAATCTGTGCTTTTACTGCCCAAACACTACCACCAATTTCGCGCGCACGTTGTACCGCATCTTCTGGACTATATGCTAAACCACCTTCGGCAATTTTTACGCCATAGCCTTCTAATATTTCTTTTGCTTGATACTCATGAATATCCATAGCACCCCCTCTAAAACTGAATAAAATTAAAATACAAAAAAGGCCGCATTAGGAGACTGTCCAAAAATAGACAGTCATCTAAGCGACCTTTTCTGAATACTATTTGTTTATTATGCTTTTGCTGCAATCGCTTCCGCTGTTTTTACAACATTGTTCGCCATTTTTTCAGATGCAGCATCAATTAAACGTCCATCTAAAGCTGCTGCGCCTTTACCTTGTGCCGCCGCTTCTTTTAACGCTTCTAAAATACGTTTTGCTTTCTCAACTTCGCTAGCAGGTGGTGTAAATACTTCATTTGCTAATGCAATTTGTGATGGGTGAATCGCCCATTTACCTTCACAACCCAAAGCTGCTGCTCTTCTTGCTGCATCTTTAAAACCTTCAGGATCTTTAAAGTCTCCAAAAGGCCCATCAATTGCACGTAAACCATAAGCACGACAAGCAACGGTCATACGGCTAATCGCAAAATGCCATTGATCACCTGGATAATCTGGGTTTAAACCACCGATATTAGTGGTTCTTGCACGGTTACTTGCTGCATAATCTGCAACACCAAAATGCAAGGCTTCTAAACGACCACCGATAGATCCTTGTTTAGCAATATCTTCTACATTGGCCATGCCTAATGCAGTTTCAATTAAACATTCGATACCAATTTTTTTAGTTATGCCTTGTTGCATTTCTAGCTGATTCAACATAGATTCAACCATGTAAACATCACTATAAACACCGACTTTAGGAATTAAAATTGTATCGATTTTTTCGCCACATTGCTCAACTAAATCAACAACATCACGAACCATGTACTGTGTATCTAAGCCATTAATACGAATAGAAACAGTAATACCTTTGCCAGCCCAATCGAGTTCATTAATTGCCTTAATCACATTTTTACGTGCTTGCAATTTGTCATCTGGTGCAACGGCATCTTCAAGATCAAGAAAAATAACATCTACGCCGCTATTTAGTGCTTTTTCAAACATTTCTGGGCTAGATCCTGGAACAGCTAATTCGCAACGCTGAACGCGCTGTGAGTTTGCTTCATATAAGGTATGACTCATTAGTTAGCTTCCTACTTCTATAAAAAATAATTTCTTTCTTGATCTAGCCTTCCTAGCCTAAATCAAATTTAACTCACAATTATACTGCTTAATGCCATTGTGTCAATATCAGACAAAATGATACATATAAATATCAATAGCTTATCAGCATAATCTACTTAATCAGGATATATTTTAGGCAAAAAAATGCACTTAACTAGTTTGGTGATAGTTAAGCGCATAAAAAGAACTCAAACAATGTGGTTTTGGAGGCCGTTTGTTTATTTAGGAGTTGCAAGCATTTTACACCCTGCTAAGCTTTTGAAAATGTGGCATATTGTCACGCGACAAATTGTCGCAACCCTAGAATTTTAGATTTACTTCAATACCACAACCTCCAAACCTAGTATCGCCCTAATCATATTTTTATGGCTATACCAGCACTCACAAAAAATAATGATTTAACCAAAGAATATTTCAGGCAAAAAAAATGCACTTAACTAGTTTGGTGATAGTTAAATGCATAAAAAGAACTCAAACAAGTTGGTTTTGGAGGCCGTTTGTTTATTTAGGAGTTGCAAGCATTTTACACCCTGCTAAGCTTTTGAAAATGTGGCATATTGTCTCGCGACAAATTGTCGCAAGCTCTTCTTGCAAATTTATTTCAACGGCACCCAGCTACTATAAAAAATATGATTCATTTTTTGCATAATCAACGCAACCACCTTAACCCAGGTTTCCATAACAAAATGACACTTACTTGGGCGCACTATATCCACAAATAAAACATAACGCGCCTCATCTGTTTCATTAAATGACTGATGCGCCAAGGTATCATCAAAAATAAACATTTTTTTCTCGCACCAACGATTCTCTACCTCACGTACTTTTATATAAGAGTCTTTGCTCGTAATGTCATTAATATTGTAAAGCACCCTTATTGTGGTACGTAAGGGACCATAGTGTTCATCTGTTGATTCACTTTTATTAAAGATAGAAATGCCTATCGTTTTAATAAATTTATAGTCTTTATGAAAATCAGGCACGTTATAAAAGTTATCAATATTATTGCCATACCACTTAAAGAAAATCATACTACGCTTTTCTTGCTCAGCTCGACTAGCCAACTCATCCACGACATTTTCAGATTTTACTGTCTCAATGATTTGATTAATCTCAGCTTGGCAGTCTTCAGGCAACTCATCCAGTTGGTAAACTTTTTTATTAATAAAAGGCAGCGTTAATAAATCCATCAGAATATTAAACGGTGATAATGCCCATGTTGGCACTCCGTTACCAAAGAAATATCGGTATAACATTCGTCCATCTATGGCACTATTTCGGCTCACATCATAAGCACCGCATAGCACGTAGAAAATCATTACTTCTGGTAAAAAATAACTAAGCACCGCCAGAAATGAAAACCAAACACCTGATTGTATTAAAAATTTCTTTTTTCTTTTTTCAAAATAATCTTGTTCCATTACCAACCCTCTTTATATTGTTTATACTTTTAAAACTACCCGGTAAAACCAGCCACTTCTTACATTCGCTAAAATAGCTCACCTAAAATTAAACTTACTTTTAGTGGTGTTAATAGACTTTAAACTTATTATACTTAAAGGTATTTCACATACAACACTCCTTAAAGCAAAACTTTAAAAGTATGATTTTTTTGTACATTATTTAAGCACCGCGTAGAATTACGCTAAATAACCATCTATCGCTTCATTTTACAAAAAATGAACCTTAAGTCACCGGAAACCTCTGTCTATGACATCAAAACAAAATTCACCTCAAAAAGCACCGCCTAAAATGCCTGGTGCAAAACCAATTATTGGGCATATGTTTGATTTCGGAAAAAATCCGTTTGACTACATGATGAGGCTCAGAGCTAAACTGGGGGAAATTGGTGAATTTCGCATGTTTCATCAAGAAATGGTTTTATTAACAGGCCCTGAAGGCAATGAAGCTTTTTTTCGCGCTCCCGATGCACAACTGGATCAAAACGAAGCTTATAAAGTAATGACACCCATCTTTGGTAAAGGCGTTGTTTTTGATGCTCCACCACATATCAAAGATCAACAGCTAAAAATGCTGATGCCTGTGTTACGCGATAAACCGATGCGCACCTACTCAAAAGTCATTGTGCAAGAAGTTGAAGAAGCAGTTAAAGACTGGGGAGAGTCAGGAGAAGTTGATTTGCTTGATTTTATGAAGCAATTAACCATTTATACCTCTAGCCATTGTCTGTTAGGTGATGAATTTCGTTATGAATTGAATGAGGAATTTGCCGAGTTATATCACGCACTAGAAAAAGGCATGGCACCGATTGCTTTTATCTTCCCTAATTTACCGCTTCCTGTTTTACGTCGCCGCGATAAAGCACGTGTTCGCTTACAAGAATTAGTGACTGGTATTATAGAAAAACGCGCGAAAAAGACCGAAAAAAGTGACGATGCTTTTCAAATGCTGATTGATACCCGCTACGACGATGGTAGCGCACTTTCACCACATGAAATTACCGGCATGTTAATTGGTACTTTATTTGCAGGCCATCATACCACCGCAGGAACAGCTACTTGGATTGCTTTAGAGTTAGCACGTAACCCTGAAAGCTACGAGCAAGTATTAAAAGAATTTGATACGTTATACGGTGAAAACGGTGATGTCACCTTTGAATCCTTACGCACCATCCCAGTATTTGAACGCGTCATTAAAGAAGTGCTACGTTTACATCCTCCACTTATTTTTCTTATCCGTAAAGTGGCTAAAGATTTACCTTTTAAGGATTACCTTATTAAAGCAGGGAAATATGTTTGTGTTTCTCCGCGCGTATCACACCGCATTCCTGAAATCTTTCCTAACCCAGATAAATTTGACCCTGATCGCTTTACTGAAGAGCGCCAAGAAGATGCAACCCCCTTTAGCTGGGTTGCCTTTGGCGGAGGGCGACACAAATGTAGCGGCAACGCCTTTGCTACGCTGCAATTAAAAGCCATTCATGCCATTTTATTACGCCGTTATAAATTTGAATTAGTGAACCCTGCTGACAGCTATGTAGATAATTACAAAGAAATGGTGGTACAACCTAACTCCCCTTGTATGGTTCGCTACACAAGACGTACCGATATAGATGCGGAAAAAAACAAGGCTAAAAAATCATCAACAAAAAACCAAACAGACACAGCAAATTCTTTCAAAGTCGAAGTGGATATGGATTTCTGCCAAGGTCATGCAAACTGCATGGCGGAAGCACCTGAAATCTTTCAAGTTGATGACCAAGGTAAGTTAACCGTCCAACAAGACACACCCGACAACGCACTACTTAAAAAAGCACAAAGGGCTGCAAAATACTGTCCAACAAGTGCTATTAAAATCATTCAAAAATAAGGAATCGATATGGCTGCCTACCCAAGAGCTGAATTAGAAGAAATGGTTGAACGCTGGCTAGAGGCTAACCGCCAAGCCGAAAAAGATGGTGATTGGCCAAAGCATTTAGGTGCCATGTACACCGACGATGCTCAATACCGTTGGAATATCGGCCCTAATGAAGAGTTCGTCGCTCATGATAGAAAAGAAATCGAAAAGTGGGCTCTCGGTGAACAGATGGAGGGATTTGAAAAATGGAAATACCCTTATCACCGTATTCTTATCGATGAAAAACAAGGCGAAGTTATCGGCTTATGGGATCAAGTTGCCCCCGCTAAACGTGATGATGGCACTGATTATATGGTTGAAGGAATCGGTGGCTCATGGTTTCGTTATGGTGGTAACTACAAATGGGAATGGCAGAGAGATTTTTTTGATTTAGGTAATACTAAAGCCCTCTTTTTTGAATTGGCTGCCGCTGGCAAACTTGACCCTGCCGTTAAAGAAAAAATTGGTAAATTAGCAAAAGGACATCCGCTACCAGGACACGAGAAAATTCGCCCTGAACCTAGCTTATTACTTAAGCTAAAAGGATTTCTAGCGATGGTACGTATTGCAATGTTCAATAAATAATATTGAACACTAATCTGGTATAATAACCCTACTAAAATAACTTATATTCATGAGGTCTTTATGAGCACTGAAGAAGAAAAAAAACAACCTAAAAGTCGCAGGGAATTGGTCCGCACAATGGGCCAAAGCGGTAATTACTGGTATGCAATGGAAGAAAGCAAAAACCTTAAAAAAGGTGCTTCACTTGAGGTTATTTTTTGGAAAAGCCCTATCGCACTTTTTCGTGGCGAAAGCGGCAAAGTCAGTGCCATAGAAAATCGCTGCCCTCACCGCCAATTACGCTTAACATCAGGTATTGTTCAAGGTGAAGAACTTACTTGCCAATATCACGGCTGGAATTTTGATGGCTGTGGTAAATGTACCGGTATTTCTCATGAGCTAGGTAAAGGCAAAGGAAAATCTGAACTGCCTAATATCAAAATCAACTCTTACCCAGTACAAGAAAAATACGGTTTAATTTGGGTATTCCCTGGCGACCCTGCGTTATCAGAAGAAGTTAAAATCCCTGCTATTCCTCAATTAGATCAAGAAAATCCGTGGGAATTCATTCCTATTGATGTTGATCTTAAAGCACATTACAGCATGATGCTAGAAAACGTGTGTGACTTTAACCATGCATTTTTACACCGTAAATTTAAGCCGTTCACCAACCCACATCTAAAAGGCTCACGTCGTGAAGGCGACACTATCTGGATTGATTACGAAACAGATATGAGCCAAAGTAGTGCCGTTAAAACAGCGGGTGAGAAAAAAGGCGCTGGCTTAGAAGATATGACGCTTTGGTATCAGTACCCTTATCAAGGCTCTAATACTGCTGATAAATACTTGCACTGGCTCTTTATGACGCCTATTGATGAAAATCACACTCGCTGCTTTTTTG
>DAOUSK010000035.1 GCA_030627265.1 Methylococcaceae bacterium | reverse complement strand
TTATTGGTGCCGTCGTTGATGTGGAATTCCCACGTGATGCGCTACCAAAAGTATATGATGCACTTAAGGTTGACAGTGTTGGTTTAACACTAGAAGTTCAACAACAATTAGGTGATGGTATCGTACGTACTATCGCAATGGGAACAACTGATGGCGTTCGTCGTGGCTTAGAAGTAAGCAACAGTGGCGATGCTATTAAAGTACCTGTTGGGCAAAAAACACTAGGGCGTATTATGGACGTTCTAGGCAATCCAATTGATGAGAAAGGGCCAATTGGCGAAGAAGAAAAGTGGGTCATTCATCGTGACGCACCTTCTTATGCTGAGCAAGCGCCTGCTAACGAGCTTTTAGAAACAGGTATTAAAGTCATTGACTTAGTATGCCCGTTTGCTAAAGGTGGTAAAGTTGGTTTATTCGGTGGTGCTGGTGTTGGTAAAACAGTAAACATGATGGAGCTTATTCGTAATATTGCGATTGAGCACAGTGGTTTCTCTGTATTTGCTGGTGTTGGTGAGCGTACTCGTGAGGGTAACGATTTCTACCATGAAATGACAGATTCAAACGTTATCGATAAGGTATCGTTAGTTTATGGTCAAATGAATGAGCCACCAGGAAACAGATTGCGTGTTGCCTTAACGGGTTTAACAATGGCGGAATATTTCCGTGAAGAAGGACGTGATGTTTTATTCTTCGTAGATAATATTTACCGTTATACCTTAGCGGGTACTGAAGTATCTGCGCTATTAGGTCGTATGCCTTCTGCGGTAGGTTATCAGCCAACATTAGCTGAAGAGATGGGTGTTTTACAAGAGCGTATTACCTCGACTAAAACAGGATCTATTACTTCAATCCAAGCGGTCTATGTACCTGCGGATGATTTAACAGATCCTTCACCTGCAACAACTTTTGCGCATTTAGATGCGACGGTTGTACTTTCTCGTCAAATTGCTGAGTTAGGTATTTATCCTGCGATTGATCCATTAGATTCAAGTAGTCGTCAATTAGACCCACTTGTTATTGGTCAAGAGCATTATGATGTTGCTCGTGGCGTACAAGGTATCTTGCAACGCTATAAAGAATTACGCGATATTATTGCGATTCTTGGTATGGATGAGCTATCAGAAGAAGATAAGCAAACTGTAACAAGAGCTCGTAAAATTCAACGTTTCTTATCGCAGCCTTTCTTTGTAGCGGAAGTATTTACAGGCGCGCCTGGAAAATATGTTTCACTAAAAGATACTATCGCTGGATTCCAAGGTATTATTGCTGGTGAATATGATGATCTTCCTGAGCAAGCTTTCTATATGGTTGGATCGATAGAAGAAGCGGTTGAAAAAGCAAAAGGAATGTAAGTTAATTAACTTATAGGTAATATTATGACCACGACAGTACAAGTAGACATCGTCAGTGCAGAACAGGAGATTTTTTCCGGATTAGCGGAAATGGTATTTGCTCCTGCTGAACTTGGTGAGCTAGGTATTACACCTCGTCATGCGCCTTTAATATCTAGGTTAAACCCTGGTGAAGTTCGCGTTAAAGTAAGCGAAACTGAAACTAAGGCTTATTTTGTTTCTGGTGGATTATTAGAAGTACAGCCGCACTTAGTGACGGTACTTGCTGATACTGCGATTAGAGCAAAAGATATTGATGAAGCGGCAGCTTTACAAGCTAAAGCAGCAGCTGAAGAAGCGCTAAACGATAAGTCTAGCAAAGTTGACTATGCAACAGCGCAAGCGCAATTAGCGCAAGCTATGATGCAGTTAAGAACGCTAGATAGACTTAGGAAACGTGGATCTTAAGGTTTTTAACTTTAAGTGATGCAATAAAAGCCCGGTAACTTAGTTACCGGGCTTTTTTTTTATGTAATGAAAATAATCAGGAGAAAGATGATGGCAGTAAAAACTCTCATTCTTGCCGCTGGGCAAGGGACTAGAATGCGCTCAGCATTACCAAAAGTATTACATAAAATTGCAAACCGCAGCTTGTTAGAGCATGTCTATGACACGAGTACGCAGATTGAGAATAATGAAATAACGGTTATTTACGGGCATGGTGGTGAGCTTGTTAAAAATAGTTTATCGGAACTTAATATTAACTGGGTGCAGCAAAAAGAACAATTAGGCACAGGGCATGCAGTACAGCAAGCTGAATCGATAATTAATGATAAGGATACGGTTTTAATTTTGTACGGTGACGTGCCATTATTAGAAGTAGTAACAATCGAAGGTCTACTGCGAAAAGTAGATGAAGAAAATATGGCATTGCTAACCGTTCAG
Organism: Methylococcaceae bacterium; assembly: GCA_030627265.1. Lineage (GTDB taxonomy): Bacteria > Pseudomonadota > Gammaproteobacteria > Methylococcales > Methylomonadaceae > Methyloprofundus. Next base: position 15,619 of record DAOUSK010000035.1, on the reverse strand, counting down.
CTGGATGATCCAACAGGGTATGGTCGAATTATTCGTAATGAAAATAATGATGTACTTAAAATTATTGAGCAAAAAGATGCTAATGAGGCTGAAAAAAGTATAACGGAAGTTAATACAGGAATTTTAGCTGCAAAAGGCGGAAATTTAAAAAAATGGCTTGCTCAGCTTGATAACAGCAATGCACAGCAAGAGTTTTATTTGACGGATATTATAGAAATGGCTGTTAAGTCAGGTATCAATGTTAATGCCCATAACCCGAAAAGTAGTGATGAAGTACTTGGGGTTAATAATAGAAAGCAACTCAGTTATTTGGAAAGAGTTTATCAAGAAAAGCAAGCTGATAAATTGATGGAGGCGGGTGTTACATTATCTGACCCCGCTCGAGTTGATTGTAGAGGCGTTTTTAAATCACTTGGACAAGATATATCTGTTGATATTAATGTGATTTTTGAGGGAACTAATCAGATTGGAAATAATGTGATTATCGGGGCGAATACAACGATCAGTAATTCTATTATTGCTGATAATGTACAAATTTTAGCTAATAGCATTATTGATAATGCTACCGTGGGTGAGGGGAGTCGAGTTGGCCCTTTTGCTCGTTTACGGCCGCAAGCTGAATTAGCAGAGAATGTTCATATAGGAAACTTTGTCGAAGTTAAAAAATCTACGATTGCAAAAGGTAGCAAGGTTAATCATTTAAGTTATATTGGCGATGCGACAATAGGAAGCGGCGTTAATATTGGTGCAGGAACAATTACTTGTAATTATGATGGTGTTAATAAGTTTAGAACGGTTATTGAAGATAACGTATTTATTGGCTCAGACACGCAATTAATCGCACCCGTTACGGTCGGAAAAAACACCACAATTGGTGCTGGCTCAACCATAACAAAGGATACACCAGAAGGTGGCTTAACTTTATCTAGAGCGAAACAAATTAGCTTAAAAAACTGGCAAAAACCAGTGAAAAATAAATAGATAAATAATCTCTGATAACAGGGAATTATCCTGTTATCAGAGGTGTATAATTTATTTTGTAATGGTAAAAACAACACGCCGGTTTAATTGGCGCCCTTCATCAGTGTCGTTACTAGTTATTGGAGTGGACTCACCCATACCAATTGAGCTTAAACGGGCTGCTTTGATGCCATTTTTAATTAAATATTTTTTCACAGAAGCTGCTCTACCGTCAGATAATAAGAGGTTGTAGTTGTCGGAGCCTCTGTTATCTGTATGCCCTTCAATTTGAATATTAAGGTGAGGATTATCTTTTAATATTTGAACGGAAGTATCAAGAAGGCTTGTATTTTCTTTTCTAATAGCTGTTTTGTTGTAATCAAATTCTAGGCCATTAATTGTCCAGCAGCCATATTGATTGACTGGGGCTCCTTTTGGGGTTCCAGGACAAATATCGTGGTGATCAAAGACACCATCGTTATCGGAATCACGAAGTGCAGGGGGGGCTTTTTTTAATGGTGATTTTTTATAAATAATATCTTCAACAAAATGTCCCATTGCCTTACTGTTCGCAACGTCCGTATAACTAACAACTTTTCCGCATTTTGAACGCTCAGAAAGCTCTTTTAAAAATGAATATCCTTCTTTTTCATTTTCATTACCAATCCAAACTGAATAGATACAAAGGCGATTAGCAAATTTTTCTTTTAAATCCTCGGCTGAATTTTTAGCCCGAAATGACATGTTATAGCCATCACTAACAATTAATAAAGCAATATTACCGTTTGCTTTATCTAAATCAGTAGAGGCATCATCAATAGCGCTTGTTAAAGGAGCGCCGAACAAAGAGCGCCCACTAGCGCATGTGGCTTTATCAATGCTGTGCTGGAATATATACCTTTCATGCGGAATAATATCTTGTAGCAGCCCTGTATACATATTGCCTACGCACTCACCATAACCAAAACTACGCAGTCCAGACTTGAGGGTAATATCTTCAGGAATTGTTTTATTGATTTGGTTTAGTACTTGTTTTTGTAGGGTAAATTTAGATTCAAAAACATTAGCTTTATCATAAATATCATTGATACTAGAAAAAGTGTCAATTAAAACAAATAGGGTATGCGTTTTTTGTGTGTATTTAATTCCTGCACTATCCTTTCCAATTAGTTCAGGCGTAAAGGGGGGATAAGAGGTAGCATGTTTTGTTGCGCAACCCGATGAAAGAAGAGAGCACGCTGTTATGACTGATAAAAATAATGTTTTATTAATCATTTGTCAGACCTTTTAAAAATATTAAGTTTCTTCATATTAATATTGAATTGCATTATAACCCCCAACATTAGCAACAGCCTCTGGAGTACAAATGCTATTTTTATCGATATATTTAGCAAATTTTTCTTCAAACTTGTTAATTTCAGAGTTAATTAACTGAATATGAACCACTAAGTTTTGTTTTGTTTCCATGCGGGGGGTTACTTCAAGTGCAAGTTCTATTTTTTTGCTAATTGCTTTTTGTGCTTGGGTAGCATTTTCTTTGATACCAAATAGGCCGAGTGAAATTCTTCCGCGGAATCCCCCAGATCTAAATAACCACAAATCAGAATAGCCTTGTAATTTAAGTCGTTGTTCTAATTTAAATGATTCACGCATTGATGTCATAGGAGGGGTCAGCAATAAATAACTTTCTACAAAAGAAATAGGTTGGTTAACAAGAGATAATTTATAAAATTCCATTTGAGCAAGGCGCTGTACATTTTCAAAATCGTCATCAGATTTAAGTTTATAGCACAATGAAGTGTAAGGCTTTATTTGACCCTCTTCTATTATTCCATGAGTTAATGGTGTTAAAGCACCGGTTTGTGCTTGCGTTTTATCCTCAGCTTTTTCCGCTTCAGCCAAGGTCATTGCTTCTTTAGGTAAGGTAATGCCTAGGTAACTAGTTAGCCCCCCTTAGTTGCTAAAATTCGATACTGAGCATAAAGAGTATCGTATTTAGCATTAGTATAAGCACTTTTTGAGCTGAACATTTCATTGGCGGAATCTAATAAATCAAGCAAAGTACGCTGGCCAATATTAAATTGCTTTTGGTATGCCGCATTACTTAAAATACTAGCGTCTCTATGTTTTTTAAAGAAAACTAATTGGCGTTTAATTGTTTGATAGGCAGTCCAAGAGATGCGCATACCTTCGGTGACTTGTCGGAATGTATTGTCTCTAATTTCTTTTGCTTGGTTAATTTGTTCAGATGTTTCTTGGCGACGAGCAAGGTCTTTTCCGCCATTAAAGAGGTTATACCGAAGGCGTAGCATGGCATAAGAGTCATCCCTTTCGCTCTCATGGATTGCGCCTGCTTCAAAGTCGACCCTAGGCATATACCCTGACCTAGCTTGGTCAATCTCATAAGTAACGGCAGAGCGATCAGAACGGGCAGATTGAATTTCGGGGTTTTCATTAATTGTTTGTTGTACTGCTTCTTGCATCGTTTGTGCTGAGGCAGCAGACATAAATGCAATGATTAGACTGTAAATAAGTAATGTTTTTTTAAAATTTATCATTAGGCTCCTTCTTAATTTAGTCGGGGCAGTTAGGTTGGTTTTATCATAATGCTGAGGTGTATTGACTAAAAATAGCATATTGTTTTGGTCACTTCCTTTATGGACGCCTGTCCTTATTAATCAACAATGTGTAAGCTCTTTAATTTTTTTCTGGGACTAATACTTACTCTTGAAATGTACTGCTAATTTTAAGAGTGACACAGATTATATTAGTTATAGGTAAAAGCATAGTGATAATGAGGTCGGTATGTCAATAATCCCAAGAAATAGAAAAGTAGGGTAGAGAGTAACTCGTTAAACAATAGCCTAAATTACTTTTCTATTTTCATTAAAGAGCGCTGACTACTGTATAATTCCCCCGATATTATAAGTAATTAATAAATCTTTTCTATTTTACGCTGATCTCACTTAGCAAGTGAGACTAGTTGAATGTTAATTGCCTTGTAAGGTACACCGTTGTACACAAAAACATCCTTAGTTAATTTAAAGAGAAATTTTATGAGTTTTGCCGATTTAGGCCTTTCAGCCCCTATTCTTGAAGCCGTTGCCGAACAAGGCTATGACACACCTTCACCGATTCAGTTACAAGCAATTCCAGCTGTGCTTGAAGGTAGGGATGTGATGGCAGCAGCACAAACAGGGACTGGAAAAACGGCAGGATTTACACTTCCTTTGTTAGAAATTTTATCTAATGGCCAGGTTGTTAATTCAAACCAAGTGCGTGCTTTAATTTTAACGCCGACACGCGAGCTAGCTGCTCAGATTGAAGAAAGCATTAAAAATTATGGTAAACATTTACCTTTACGTTCAACAGTTGTCTTTGGCGGTGTGAAAATTAACCCACAAATGATGCGTTTGCGTCAGGGGGTTGATATTTTGGTAGCAACACCTGGGCGCTTATTAGATTTAGCCAATCAAAATGCAGTCCGTTTTTCTCAGCTAGAAGTTTTAGTTTTAGATGAAGCTGATCGTATGCTAGATATGGGCTTTATTCATGATATTCGTAAAATATTATCCAAATTACCAGCAAAACGTCAGAATCTGTTATTTTCAGCAACCTTTTCTGATGAAATTCGCCAGTTAGCTAAAACGATTGTGCATAATCCTGTTGAAATTTCGGTCAGTCCTCGTAATACAACAGCTGAGACGGTTAAGCAGTGGATTTGTCCGGTTGATAAAAAGCGTAAAGGCCCTTTGTTAATCGAATTAATTAAAAAGCATGATTGGCAGCAGGTATTGGTATTTACACGAACGAAACGCGGTGCTAATCAATTAACAAAGCACTTAGAAGAGGCGGGCATTCATGCCGCAGCGATTCATGGTAATAAAAGTCAAGGGGCGCGAACCAAAGCACTGGCTGAATTTAAAACAGGAAAAATTCGTATTTTAGTTGCAACGGATATTGCTGCACGTGGTTTAGATATTGACCAATTACCTCAAGTGGTCAATTTTGATTTACCCAATGTTTCTGAAGATTATGTGCATCGTATTGGGCGGACAGGGCGTGCAGGTGCAGATGGGCAGGCTGTTTCTTTGGTAAGTGCTGATGAATTTGATTCTCTAGCGGGCATTGAACGATTAATTAAGCAAATTATTCCGCGTGAATTTGTTGATGGCTTTGAACCAACACATGATTTGCCTGAATCACGTTTAGATCGTCGCCCCATTAAGGCTAAAAAACCTAAAAAACCACATTCAGGGCATAGAGATGGTCAGCGTTCAGGTGCAAATGCGGCAGGTAATACAGCAGGTGCAAGGAATAATAGTCGTCGTCGCTCTTCTGGGCGCGGGCAAAGCCAGAATTAAAGAGTGAGGGCATGAAAAGGTTTTCATTATTAAGTGTCTTGAGCACGCTATTATTCGCTTGCTCAATGACAGGAGATAACGCTATGCAGCCCATTGATTTATTGGCTGCAATAGAGTTAGGGGAAATGCCTGTTGTTGTGGATGTGCGTTCCACAGCGGAGTATCGGGAAGGGCACGTTCCTGGTGCAGTACATATTCCTTTTTGGAGTGCATTTACCAGTGATGAATTAGCAGGGATTGATAAAGATACTCCGGTTATTATCTATTGTGCCCATGGGCCGCGAGCCGGTGTTGCAAAGCTTGCTTTTAGTTGGGATGGGTTTAATAACCTGCAGTATTTAGCTGGACATATGACAGCATGGAATAATGCAGGCTTGCCTGTTGCAAAATAACGAGAGTATTTTTGTTTCACAGGTTTTTGTCTATTAAGTATCCCGCTTCTCTCTACAAAGAAGTTGAGAAAAGGATGAAATTAATGGAGTTGCTTATATTTTGGCCTCTACAGGCTCCATTTCTTTCAATCGCCAGATAAAAAATAATAAAACGGTGCCTAAAGCACTCAGTCCTAATTGTAACGGCGCTCGGCCTTGCAGAATGAAAATAGAAAGGCTAAATGTTAGAATGATGAGCGCTACCGCTTTCACTTTAGTACGGCGCGTAAGACTTCGACTTTCTTCCCACTGCCTTAATGACGTCCCAAAAAATCGATTATTAAGTAGGGCTTGATGAAATCGTGGGGAGCTTTTGGCAAAGCAAGAGAGCGCCAAAATCAAGAAAGGTGTTGTGGGTAATAGTGGCAAGACAGCGCCAATAATACCCAAGACAACAAAAAACATTCCGAGAGCGATCAAACTGTATTTTTTTATGTGTTTGCGCATGGCAGTATTTTAGTCGCGAGGACGTTGCTTGAACATCCTCCCAGTTTACTCTTTATATCAGTTTTTCCAAACGATCTTATTGACGCGATTTTTATAATAGTAAACGATAAGCACTAAGCAGAAACAAAGCGCTCACTAAATATATTATCTTCACTAATACCTGCAGCTATAGCCACACTAGTCGAGGCTTCAACTAAAAGAGGTGGGCCACATAAATAAACATCAGTATCATTGTTTGTTTTATCCGACAAATAAGCTTTAAAAGCATCAACCGGCGTACCGATAAAGCCTTGCCAATTGTTTTCTGGCTTCCAAACGCAAATTTCTATGGATAATTGCGGTAGGCTTGCTTGAAGGGTATTTAACTCTTTTTGGCAGAGAATTTCAGCTTCATTATTGACCCCTAAAAATAAATGCGTTGGATGATCTTCGGCCCATTCAACGGCACGCGATAATATAGATAAAAAAGGTGCTAAGCCTGTGCCGCCAGCAATAAAACTGCGAGGGTTTGCACTTTGTTTATTAATAGTAAATGCACCTGATGCAGGGTGAACTAGAATTTTTTGCTGCGCTTTTGCACCCTGTAAAAAATCAGAAAATTTTCCATCAGGCTGTAAGCGAATTAAAAATTCGAGTCGACCTTCCCAATTAGAAGTATTGGCTAAAGAGTAGGCGCGCATTAAATTGAGCTCAGGAATTTCCAACTCAACAAATTGCCCCGGTTCAAACTCAAAGACTAAACCTAATTCAGGATCTTCTTCTAATTGTAGGACTAATTTTACTGTGCGTTCGGCTATTTTATTGATACTGACAATTTCGGCAGGACGTGGCGCCGTTAAGCTTTGTTGAATGCTACTAGCATCGTAAGGTAAGGTGATATGTAAATCAGCCTTTGGTAAAGTCCGACACAATAAAATATCGCCTTTTGCGACTGCTTCTTTAGATAGAACAGATTCGCTATAACTTTCTAAATCATAATCACCTGAGTCACACGTTCCTAAACAAGCACCACAAGTCCCCGATTTACAACCAAAGGGTGGATAAAGGCTTGCTGCTTCTGCCGCACCTTGTATGTTTTGTTGCTCTGCGCAGGGGAATTCGAACGTTTGCTTATCTCGAGTTAATAAGGTTATTTTATGGCTCATAATTATTATGATATTTTTATTAAGGTTTTTGTAGAATAGGTAGAGTGTCTTTTGCCAAACCCATCGTTTTACGAGGGGCTGGTATTAATAAGCATGAACCCTCTATTTTTCCATAGAAGAGAAGAAAATAGAGGGTAAATAAGCTGACAATACCTCTTTATGACTAAAAATTAAGCCGCTATTTTTAGTGCTGTATTTAAGTCATCAACGGCTTCGCCATTAGCTTTAAGGTCAAATTCCTTAACTAAGATATCAAGGACAGCTGGCGATACAAAACCAGGTAGAGTTGGCCCTAAGTGAATTCCTTTAATACCTAATGATAATAAACTTAATAACACAGCAACGGCTTTTTGCTCGAACCATGAAATCATCATAGACAGCGGTAAATCATTCACTTCACAATCAAACGCCTCAGCTAATGCACTGGCAATTTGAATGGCTGAATAAGCATCGTTACATTGGCCAATATCTAATAAGCGTGGAATGCCGCCAATATCACCGAATTCTTGTTCATGAAAACGGTATTTTCCACAACCTAAAGTCATAATGACGCAATCATTAGGTATTTGTTCTGCTAAATCAGTGTAATAATTACGTCCCGGTGCAGCACCATCACAGCCACCTACTAGAAAGAAGTGGCGAATATCTCCACCTTTAACGGCATCAATCACTTTATCCGCAACAGCCAAAACAGCATGGCGACCAAAACCAACAGTGACAGACCTGTCTTCACTATCTTCTTTAAATCCCGGAGTTGCTTTGGCAGCTTGAATAACAGGCGTGAAGTCATGATTTTCTATATGACGAACACCAGGCCAGCCGACAGGACCCGCAGTAAAAATTCGGCTTCTATAAGCAGGCATTGGCTCAATTAAACAATTTGAGGTCATTAAAATAGGGCCAGGAAAAGCAGCAAATTCTTCATGTTGATTTTGCCATGCGCTGCCGTAGTTACCAGCAAGGTGTGAATAAGCACGTAATTTAGGGTAAGCATGCGCAGGCAACATTTCACCATGCGTATAAATATTAATGCCCATGTCCTTGGTTTGTTCTAATAGCTCATGCAGATCCTTCATATCATGACCACTAACGAGAATTGCTTTACCTTTGATGGGTGTAATACGAGCTTGCGCAGGTTCTTGTGCGCCAAAATTTCCCGTATTGGCACCGTCTAAAACTTCCATTACTTTTAGGTTAATCGCACCGACTTCTAAATTACCTGCTAATAGTTCTGATGCTTCTGTTGGGTCGTTAGCAAGAAAGTCTAAAGATTTTTCGATACCGGCATAAATTGCTTCATCCTCACCGCCTAAAACATAAGCGTGATAAGCATAAGCAGCAACACCTTTTAAGCCATATAACATCATAGCCCTAAGTCCGATAACATCTTCACCAAGGGTTGTTAAATCTTTATCAATCGCTGCAGATGCGGCTTGAATTTGTAATGCCGCTTGAGTTTCAGCAGGCTTCCAAGTGGCAGGACCTTGTAATATTTCAGCCGTAATGCCTTGATTGCTTGCTGCGGTTTCATATAATGCTTTAATGCGCTCACGGTGTTCAACTGCTTGTTGAATAAGTGTTACAAAGCGAGGTGCAGAGAAATTAACATTCGTTAGCGTGGTAAATAAACCGTAAAGTATAAAAGCATCTGCTTCATTATCTGTTTTACCTAAAGCACGCGCACGTTTTGCATATTGAGCGATGCCTTTAATGGCATAAACTAATAAATCTTGTAGATCTGAGGTGCTTGCATCTTTACCACAAACTCCGATATCTGCTGAGCCACAGCCATCACCATTTTCAGAACGTGTTGTTTGTTCGCATTGATAGCAAAACATGATAATCTCCTAAGCAAAAATAATTAATGAATGGTTACTATAGCGAGAGACTTTTAGTGCGTCATTGACATAAATCAAGTGGTCAAAAAAATAATGGAAATCTTACGTAAAAATATATTATTTTCTAGTTTAACGGATGAACAGTATGAACTTTTTATCGACAGCACTAAGCGAGTGCAGATTAGCGAAGGCGATGTTTTATTTCGCCAGCAGACAAAAGCGAAGTATTTTTATTTACTAGAAATAGGCGATATTAAGTTATACCGATTAGCACCTAATGGGTGTGAAAAAGTCATTGAATTGATAAGAGCGGGGCAAACGTTTGCTGAAGCCGTTATGTTTATGCACGGTAATAATTATCCTGTTAACGCGCAAGCGCTATCAGACTCTGAATTGATTCGAATTGATATGGAAGTGTATCGAGATTTATTAGAGCAGTCTTCCGAGACAAGCTTAAAAATCTTGGGCTATATGAGCCAGCGCTTACATGGGTTGATTCAAGAAATAGAAGAAGTGAGCCTACAAAATGCAAAAATACGCACCAGTCAATTCTTGCTGAGAGAGCTTCCCAGCGATGCAGAAGCTCCTTATATTATCCAATGGAATACACCAAAGGCAGTTTTAGCGTCACGTTTATCAATTCGCCCGGAAACGTTTTCTAGAACTTTGCAGCAACTAAGCCAAGAAGGGCTCATTAAGGTTGATAAAAAAAGTATAGAAATTTTAAATATTGAAAAACTAAAGGTCTTATAAGCATGAATAGAATGATTATTTTACTGCTCTCTTTATTCCTCTTATCTTGCGCGAAGACAGCAGACCCTAGCTACAAAGAATTATCTAAACAAGCGGTTATTTTGGCCTTTGGCGATAGCTTAACCTATGGTACAGGCGCATCGGCAGGGCAAAGTTACCCCGCCATTTTAAGTAAACTAACAGGACGTGCGGTGATTAATGCAGGTATTCCTGGTGAGCTCAGTGCGCAGGGATTAAGTCGATTACCCGCGCTATTGGATCAGCATCAACCTGAACTGTTGATTTTGATTCATGGCGCGAATGATATTTTGCGCAAGCTGCCTTTGGAAAAAGCGCGTAGCAATTTGGAGGCGATGATTACCTTGGCGCAGCAGCGACATATTCAAGTTTTATTATTGGGAGTGCCGAGTTTTAATATCTTGTTTCTAAATAGCGCCCCTTTTTATAAAGAAGTGGCAGAAAAATATAATATCCCTATTGATTTAGAGACTTTATCAACGATTATTGCTGAACGGTCATTGAAGTCAGATCAGATACACCCTAATAATGCAGGGTATGCCATTATGGCTGAGAATATTTATCAGTTACTGCTAAAAGAAGGGGCTTTGTAATTGATTAGTACTAAGCCCAGGTCTTTTAATAAAAACCGCTGTAAAAAAATACGTCATCCCCGCATGCTGTTAGCGGGGATCTTCTACGATGACAAAGATTCCTGCTAGGAGCGTGCAGGAATGACGAGCTTTTTAGGAATATGAGTTTAAGCATAAAATGATTGGGATTGGCATCACTCTTACTCGGCTTGAAACCACTCATCCAGTAAGTCATGAATATCATCGACGCCCACTTTCTTTAAAGAAGAAAATAATTGTAAAGAAACATCCATTCCTTGTTCGCCTAGTTCGCCCTGCACTTGGTATAAAATATTTTTAGCAGCGCCATAGTTCATTTTATCCGCTTTTGTTAACAGTATATGTAGCGGCTTTTGTGCTTCGTCGCACCATTTAATCATTTGCCAATCAAATTCAGTTAAAGGGTGACGAATATCCATGACTAAAATAAGACCGTATAGCGATTTGCGTTCGCGAAGGTAGGTATCCATTAAGGCTTGCCATTCACGTTTTACTTTTTCGGGCACTTTGGCATAGCCGTAGCCAGGCAAATCAACAAAGCGTAAATCATCATTTAAAGGAAAGAAGTTAAGCAGCTGTGTGCGTCCTGGTGTTTTACTGGTGCGAGCTAATGATTTTTGGCGTGTTAGTGTATTTAAAGCAGAAGATTTTCCTGCATTAGAGCGCCCAGCAAAGGCAATTTCACGGCCTATATCCGCAGGGGTAGATTTTAAATCAGGCGCGCTAAGGCTAAAAGTAGCCTGATAATAAAGTGTGTTCATACTTATCTCGTATAGAGGGTTTAATTAAATTAGAGTAGAATCCAGTCATTGTACATAAAATTTATAGTTTACAGAGTTGGATATTTATCTGAGTTAACTTTGTTGATGAGTGAGCTTAATTCTTAAGGGGGAAACAAATGAAGAAGAGTCTATTGGCGGTGTCTATATCGCTTTCTTTATTCGCCATGGCGAGTAACGTGCATGCGGCAAGTATTAAAGCTGGGAAAGATAAAAGCGCAACATGCGCTGGGTGTCATGGTGAAAAAGGAAATAGCTTAGTATCTATGTATCCAAAGCTCGCCTCTCAAAATGAAGAGTACCTTGTCAAAACGTTGCATGCGTTTAAAGATGGTACACGTAATGGCCCCATGATGAGCTCTATGGCTGCGGGCTTAAGTGATGGAGATATAGAAGATATTGCTACTTTTTATGAGGCACAAAAAGTGACACGTAATAGTTTACCGCCATTAGAATTAGAAGAAGAGGATGAGGAAGGTAACGAAGATTTAAGCGAGGAGCAGCAAGCGGAATTAAAAGAAAAAGCGGTAGCAGCTAAACAAGCAGCACAAGAACAGCGTGATGCTATGTTAGTGCAAGGAAATGATATTTATCTGAATGGTCATTTAGAAAGTGAAATTTCCGCGTGTATTGCTTGTCATGGCCCGACAGGGGAAGGTAATAAACCGGCGGCATTCCCTGCATTAAATGGACAGCATGCAGATTATTTAATTAAAACGTTAAATGATTATAAAGAAGGTAAGCGCGCAAATGATGCTGACAATATGATGCACATGATTGCAAAAAGAATGTCAGCTGAAGAAATTAAAGCGACAGCGTATTATATTTCTATAATGAAATAATTGATAAGGATTGGACATGTTAAAAAAAGTTATCTATGTTGGTTTAGTTGGTTTATTAATGTTATCGAGTATTAACTTAGTCGCCGCGAAGGGTTATAAAGACTTAAGCGCCGTGCAACCAACGCAAGATGCAAGTAAAGTCGAAGTAAGAGAATTCTTTTGGTACGGTTGCCCGCATTGTTATAAGTTAGAGCCTTATATGGATAAATGGCAAAAGAACCTACCTGAAAATGTAGATTTCATTCGCCAGCCTGCTGTCTTTAATGCGCAATGGGGCCACCATGCAAAAGCCTATTTTACGGCTGAGTATTTAGGTGTGGTTGATAAAGTTCATGCTGATTTTTTTCATGCGATTCAAGTTAAAGATAAAGCATTGGCAACGGAAGCTGATCTAGCTGAATTCTTTGTTGCACATGGCGTGAGTAAAGGCGATTTTACCGCCGCGTTTAACTCGTTCAATGTAGATAGCCAAATGCGTAAAGCAAAAGCAATGGGGCCTAAATATGGCATTACAGGTGTGCCAGCGGTTATCGTTAATGGTAAGTACCTTGTGAGTGCTCGGACAGCAGGCTCTAATGAAAAAATGATTACAGTCATCAATCAACTAATAGCACAAGAAAGCACAATAAAATAATCACAAAAACCAGCATAATTCCTTTATGCTGGTTTTTTACTCTTTAAGATTTTATAGGCAAAAATAATAGTGGGTTTAATTGATAAAATACGTGCGCCTAAGAAAGAGGGTGCCGCTAATGAAGAGCTTGATAGGTGGAAGCAAAAATACTATAACCAGCTGGAAAAGCGAGATAGTCTTAAGCTTTTAAATGTAAAAAATGATGAGCTATATCGGCAAACATTAAACCGCCTATGTCTCGTTGTTAGAGGCGTACACTTAGACTTAGACCCACACTTATTAAAAATACGAAAGCAATTAAAAAATGGAATTAGTAGTGCTGACTTAGCGCATTTGTTAGAGGCTTTTTCACAAGCGCTATTAAACTTTGATGACACGCTAAAAAAGCCAGTAGCAGAGCAGAGCACTAGTTTATTATTTGATTTTTTAATGACTCAAGATTACAGTGCAGAAACGATTGAGGCTGTTAGTGCCCTATGTGAGCAGTTTGAATCAGGAAAGTTAGCCGATACGACTGAGCTAATTACTCTAATTAATAAACTTTTTTCCTCTGCAACACTGGAAATTGATGAAACGTCGGCTAAGCTATCAGGTTTAGCGGCTAATTTAGATGTGCATACGGTGAGTGAGCAGTTCATTGAATTAATTCAAGGCTTAGATGTTCCTGATACTTGTCAAAAACAAGCCAGTAAAATTGTTAAGGCATTAAAAGAAAAGCAAACAGAAGAAAATTTTGTAAAAAATATTGATGCAGCACTAATGTTATTGCAAGAATTAAAGAAAAATAGCCAGCATGAAAAAAAAGAAATGGAAGTTTTTCTTTCCCTCGTTACTCAGCAATTAACTTCATTAGCATCAGGCACAACAGGGGCTAATAACCTGTATGAAGAGATGCAAATTCAAAAGAAAATATTTGACCAAGCACTTGATGAAAAAGTGCAGGCCTTACAAGATCACTCAGAAAATGCAACTAAATTAGAGCCGCTAAAAGAACTCATTCAGGATGAATTGGTCGCATTACGGACTCAGATTCAAACACATAAAAAAGAAGAAAAGGTACGCACGAAAAAAACACAACAGCAGTTTGCACGCATGAATTCTGAAATGGAATCGATGAAAAAAGAGACGCAAGAGTTAGAAGCGAACCTTAAAAAAGCATCGACTCAGGCGCTGGTCGATCAATTGACGCAATTACCTAACCGCTTAGCTTATGAGCAGCATTTTGATATTGAATTCGCTCGTTGGAAGCGGAACGGCGAGTCTCTAAGTCTATTAGTCTGGGATATCGATTTATTTAAAAGTATTAATGATACCTATGGGCATGCTGCAGGTGATAAGACTTTGATTATTATTGCCAGTCTGTTACAAAAATATTGCCGTCAAACTGATTTTGTTTCACGTTTTGGTGGTGAAGAGTTTACGATGCTACTATCGAATACGGATAAAAAATCGGCTCAAATATTAGCTGAAAAAATTCGGCGAATTATCGAAAAAACAAGTTTTACCTATGGAAGTAAAAAAATCAGTATTACCATTTCTTGTGGTATTGCGGATTTAGAAGAAGGTGATATACAAGATAAGATTTTTAACCGCGCAGATAAAGCACTTTATGCGGCTAAAAAACAAGGCAGGAATTGCTCTGTTGTTGCTTAGGGTTGTGTATTAAATAATTGATACACTACCCTTGGGACGCAAGCCTTCAGCTTGCATTTTAAACGGCTGAAGTTCTGAGACTCACTGTGCTTCAACCCAGTCTATATTGAAAATCACCGGCTATGAAAACTCTCGTTACTCCCGAAGTTTTTTTATCAGAAATCTAATGCGCTTCAATAGACCCCTGATAAATCTTGGCTGGATAGCATGCAGGAATGACAGATAAGAAAAGAGCATTAATTAAAAACGAGACGTTTCCAAATGGGTGGAGTTTATATTAAATCAGCCGGGCTTTCGCTGGGTTTAATGATAACCTTCTTGTTCGGTGCAACTTCAGACAGCGGTTCATTTTGGCGGTTGCCTTCACCAAATAAAATAGCGGCTCCCATATAAATGGCTAAGCTAAAGCCAATGACGAATATACGCTTTGGTTCTTTTTTTTCCCACCAAAACAATATCCACTTAGGGTTTATTAAGCCTACTATCAAAATTCCACTGGCTAAAACTAGTAAATTAAACGCCCAAATAATCATGCTTTTTCCTGTTACTTTAGAATTAAGGGTATATTGTACGGATCTAGCTAATGAAAGAACATAAAATTTTATAGGAGATAATTATGCTCGAATGGTTAAATGCTGAAGTTGCTTACTGGCATTGGATGGTTTTTGGTTTGGCTTTGGCGTTATTGGAAATCATACTATTTAGCTTTGTTGCGCTTTGGTTTGGATTAGGGGCTTTTATAGTCGGCTTACTGTTATTAATAATACCTTTGTCCTTTACTGCTCAGCTAACAATCTGGATCTGTATTTCGATGATGATTATTTTTTCATGGTTTAAGTGGGTCTCGCCCTTATTGAAAAATAAATCCTTTTCAGGAATGGGGAAAGAAAGCATGCTGGGGCAGACGGGAACTGTCATAGAATATAACTCTGCCCATGAAGGGCGAGGAACATTGCGATTTTCAGCGCCAATATTAGGTGCGGATGAATGGCAATTTATTTGTACGGATACTGTTGAAGTAGGGAGTCGTGTCATAGTACGTGAATTTTCAGGTAATACATTAATTGTTTCAATTAAATAAAAGAGGATTAAATAATGGAAGGTTTATATATTGTTATCGCGTTTATTATCTTGGTGATTTATA
>DAOUSK010000025.1 GCA_030627265.1 Methylococcaceae bacterium | reverse complement strand
TATACTTTTTGCAGCTTCACGAGCAAACGCTTCGAGTTCTTTTTTATTCATAACGACTTATCCTCTCATATTAGAGATTAATGATAAGCAGTTACACAAAGTTTTGTACAGTCTCTGATATAGCAAGGCCTAATAACAAAACTTTGATGTACTGCACAAAGATGGCACTAGCTGTAATGTTTGTCAAGTTTTCAGGTATGATTAACAAAATCTAAATATTTACAAAACATTTCGGAGAAAATAATGGCAAGAATACTTGCAGTTGATGATTCAGCTTCTATGAGGCAAATGGTTTCATTTACATTAAAAGGTGCAGGACATACAGTAGTTGAGGCTGTTGATGGTGTTGATGCTTTAAATAAAGCAAAACAACAAACATTCGAATGTGTTGTAACGGATGTTAATATGCCCAACAAAGACGGTATTACTCTGATTAGAGACTTAAGAGCTTTACCCAATTATAAATTTATTCCTATGCTCATGTTAACAACTGAGTCAGGCATGGATAAAAAGCAACAAGGTAAAGCTGCTGGTGCAACGGGATGGATTGTTAAACCATTTAATCCAGACCAATTGTTAAAAACAATTAAAAAAGTTTTAGGTTAATTAAAAATTAGTTTAATTAATTATATTATTTTTATGCACAGGCTTAATTGTCTACAAATAGAAAACAGCATAAAAATATTTTTACTTCATTACAGAGTGTACAGGGTATTCAATGTCTATTGATATGGCGCAGTTTCACCAAGTATTTTTTGAGGAAAGTTTCGAAGGCTTGGCAATTATGGAGTCGGGACTACTCAATCTAGATATGGGGGATGTAGATTCTGAAGAAATTAATACTATTTTCAGGGCGGCTCATTCTATAAAAGGAGGCAGCGGGACTTTTGGCTTTAATGCTGTTGCTGATTTTACTCACCTTATGGAAACGCTGCTAGATGAGATGCGTGATGGACGACGTCAAGTAACGCAATCAGCAGTTGATGTGCTTCTTGGTTCTGTTGACTGCTTAACTGAAATGTTAACGGCTATTCAAGCTGAAGATACACTTGATGAAGAGAGTATTAATAATCATAAAAAAGCATTAGAAATCGAACTTAATGGTGGAGAACAGGCAGAGGTACCCAGTGCCGCTGAACCTACACTCGCTAATACTGATACTAGTAATAATGATAAAGAGGCAGGGAACCAGCTAGGTTGGAGGATTTCATTTTGTCCACATGCTGATTTATTAAAAACCGGGAATGATCCGGTACGCATGTTTAGAGAGCTAGAAGAGTTAGGGGAACTAGAGGTATTTGTTGATTTACAGGGCGTGCCATCTTTAGCAGAGATTGATCCTGAAGAATGTCACCTATCCTGGACGTTAGTTTTAAAGGGGGATATTGAGCGCACTAACCTGGATGATATTTTTGCTTGGGTAGAAGATGAATGTGACCTTTCCATCCAGCCCTTATCTAATGAGACTGATGACCTTGATGAGATTAAGCAAGTGGTTGCTCAGCCTGTTGCAGCAGCAGAAATAGTTAAGCCTACTGAGCCTACTGAAGATGTAAACAAAGAAACAGCAGCTACTAAAAAAGAAAACAGTAAAAAACCTAAAGCAGCAACCTCTAGCTCTATTCGTGTTGATACTAGCAAAATTGATACCTTAATCAATATGGTTGGTGAACTGGTTATTACGCAATCCATGTTAAGTCTCGTTGGTGAGCACTTCTCAATCGAGAAGGTTGACCAATTAAAAACCGGTTTAATTCAGCTAGAAAGACATACCAGAGAGCTTCAAGAAAGTGTCATGAACATTCGTATGATGCCCATTAGCTTTGTATTTAGTCGTTTTCCACGTTTAGCGCACGATTTAAGTAGCAAACTCAATAAGAAAATTGAATTAAAGTTAGTCGGGGAACATACCGAAGTTGATAAAACAGTGGTTGAGTTAATTAGTGACCCACTCGTTCATTTAGTACGAAATAGTTTAGATCATGGCATAGAAATGCCGGCTGATCGTATTGCTGCAGGTAAGCCTGAAACAGGGACGGTAACACTTGAAGCCTATCATCGTGGTGGAAATATCGTTATTGAAGTAAAAGATGATGGTAAAGGCTTAAATAAAGAAGCGTTAAGACAAAAAGCGATAGAAAAAGGTTTAATTGAAGAGTCAACAATCCTGACCGATAAGCAAACGTATGAGCTTATTTTTATGGCAGGATTCTCTACTGCTGAACAGCTCACAGACGTTTCAGGTCGTGGTGTTGGAATGGATGTGGTGAGACGAAATATTCAAGCGCTGGGTGGACGTATTGAGATTATTTCTAAATTAGGCGTTGGTTCAACGATGGCCATTCATTTGCCACTTACTTTAGCAATACTTGATGGGCAGTCTATCGCAGTTGGTGATGCGACTTATATTGTACCTTTAGGTTCGATTGTAGAATCAATTAAAATTACAGAAGATATGGTTAATCGTGTTGCGGGGAAAGGAGAGACATTTCGCCTGCGTGATGAGTATTTACCTATTGTTCGTATGCACGAGATATTTCATGTCAACTCAGCAAAAGCAACAAATTTACTTGATGGGTTATTGGTTGTTGTAGAGGGGCAAGGAGTGCGTTGTGGCTTATTTGTTGATGATTTATTAGGTCAGCAACAAGTGGTTATTAAATCACTAGAAGCCAATTATCGTCGTGTCGAAGGTGTATCAAGTGCAACTATTTTAGGGGATGGTTCGGTTGCACTTATTCTAGATATTCCGGGTTTAGTAAGATTATCAAACCAGTAAGATAAAACATTATGGAACAAAATACAGCGGTAGAAGAAATAGGCGCAATCGTACCTGAAAGTTCAGTACAGTTTTTAAGCTTTACTTTAGGAGATGAAGAGTACGGCGTTACCATTTTAAGTGTTCAAGAAATTAGAAGCTGGGAACCCGTTTCAAAAATCCCTAACGTTCCTAGCTATGAAAAAGGCGTGGTTAATTTAAGAGGGGCAATTGTTCCTATTATTGATTTAAGAGAGCGTTTTAATTTAAAGCATTCAAAATATACTAGCTTAACGGTTGTTGTTGTTTTACAAGCCGTTTGTCGCGGAAAGAATCGAACCATGGGCGTTGTTGTTGATTCAGTTTCTGATGTGATGAATATTGAAAAAAATAATATACAAAGTGCGCCAGATTTTGGAACGAAAGTCAGCACTGAATTTATTAATGGTATTGCATCAGTTGATAACCGTATGGTTATGCTACTGGATGTTAAAAAGTTACTTAAGCTCGATGGTGTAAACGAAGATGCAGGCGAAGAGGATAATGATTAAAATGAATTTTACAATTAAATCAGTTCGTAAGGGGAACACCTAATGAAAGTAAATATGCCAGTTACCGATAAAGAAGTCATCATGAAAGACGGGACTATTTTAGTCACGCGAACTAATTTAAAGGGAGTTATTACTTATGCTAATGATGCCTTTGTTGAAATTAGTGGTTTCGCCCTAAATGAATTGGTTGGCAAAAATCATAATATGGTGCGCCACCCTGATATGCCGTCAATTGCTTTTCAGGATCTATGGGAAACGGTTCAAGCGTCTAAACCGTGGACTGCTCCCGTTAAAAACAGAACTAAAACTGGTGACTATTACTGGGTAGAAGCGAATGTTACCCCTGTCTATAAAAATGGTTCAGTTGTTGAATACTTATCTGTACGCTATGCACCAAGCCGTGAGCAAGTAGACGCAGCGGATAAATTATACAGAGAATTAAATAACACTAAACCGACGACTATACGGCCAACAGGGTTGGCTAAGCTAACAAAAAATATTAAAGAAATGTCTATTAATAAAAAGGCATTGATAGCGACTATCTTATTTTTAATACCTAATGTTTGTTCAATGATTGAATCTTATCAAACACAAGATATGATTCATTTAGGTGGTGTAGCATTTTTATCGTTAATAGCAGTTATGTTAGGCTATTCAATTTTATCTGGCTTGTTAAAAACAATAACGAGTAGTCAAAGTATTTTTAAAGAAATTGCTGATGAGCAGTTTAGGAATGAAATTGACCTTGATAGAAATGATCAGATAGGTGATTTTTACCGAGACTTATATTCTATGCAAGTTAAATTGAATGCTGATTTAGCATTCTCTAAGCAAGTGGGAGCTGAATCGCTACGGATTAAACAAGCATTAGATAATGTCAACTCATCGGTTATGGTTGCTAATAATAATTTAGAAATCATTTATATGAACAACACGGTGCTGGAAACGTTTAAAAATGCAGAAGCGGATATTAAAACGCAACTGCCACATTTTGATAGTAGTAAGTTGTTAGGTGCTAATATTGATCAATTCCATAAAGAACCGTCTAAACAACGTGGTATGTTGGCCGCATTAACATCAACGCATAAAGCGGAACTCATACTAGGTGGGCGCACGCTTGCATTTGTTGCTAACCCAGTGTTAGATGAAGAGGGTGACAGAATAGGGATTGTTGTTGAATGGCTAGATAGAACCGCTGAAGTTAAGATACAAAAAGAAATTGAACACCTTGTTAATGCCGTCAAAGAGGGTGATTTATCAAATCGTTTAGAACTTGCTGATAAAACTGGATTCTTTGAACACTTAAGTGCGGGAATTAATGAATTAACGGATGGTATTGAACAAGCATTTTCTGAAATTAATAGCGCAATGCAATACCTAGCAACCGGTAATCTATCAAGCAAAATTACCGCTGAATATCATGGTGTCTATGGCGAATGTAAAAATAATATTAATGCGACTATCGACAAATTAGCTGAAATTGTTGGTCAGGTTCGTGAATCGTCTGATTTTATCAATAATGCATCAAGAGAGATTGCTGCTGGAAATAACAACCTTTCTGAGCGTGTTGAAACTCAAGCTTCTAGCTTAGAAGAGACAGCCTCAAGTATGGAAGAGTTAACCAGTACGGTTAAAAATAACTCAGAGAATGCACAAGAAGCTAAAAAAGTCTCTACAAAGGCGCGTGGGCTAGCTGAAAAAGGTGGCGATATTGTTACGTCGGCTGTTAATGCAATGGCAGAAATTAATGAAAGTAGCAATAAAATTTCTGCGATTATTGGTGTTATTGATGAAATTGCATTCCAAACTAATTTGCTTGCACTTAATGCATCTGTTGAGGCTGCAAGAGCGGGTGAACAAGGTAGAGGTTTCTCAGTTGTTGCGACAGAAGTAAGAAACTTAGCGCAACGAAGTGCTGCAGCTGCACAAGAAAGTAAAGCGTTGATCCAAACTAGTATTCAAAAAGTACGAACAGGTACTGAGTTTGTTAATGAAACAGGGTCTGCTTTAAATGAAATTGTTACTGGTGTTCAACACGTCGGGGATATTATTTCTGAAATTGCGGCAGCAAGTATTGAGCAATCACAAGGGATTGAGCAAGTTAATCAAGCAGTTTCTCAAATGGATGAAATCACTCAACAAAATGCTGCGCTTGCTGAAGAAGCATCAGCAGCGAGTGTGTCTATGAGTGATCAGTCAGAAACAATGACTAGCTTATTAGCTTTTTTCCAAACGGCAGAAACATCCGGTATTAAACGAGCTGCAATCGTACCTGCTGCAGCAATAAGATCAAGTGTAGAGAGCCAACCGGTTTCATCTTCTCCTAAGCCAAGCGTAAGAACTGAAAGTGCGCGAGTTGTTGCTAGTAATGAAGAAGATAGTGAGTGGGGTGAGTTCTAACGTAGAGTTAAAGTTGTTTATATGGCACATTAATTATCCAATTTAATTGGATAATTAATGTGCAAATAAATTGTGTTAAATAACGCAAGTTAAGTAAAACTGTAGGAATCAATAATTATGTCTAATGGTGCTAAGGTAAATCAATCGAATATAAAAGCTCAATATTTGACTTTTGATTTAGCAGGTGAAATGTATGGCGTAGAAATTCTCAGAGTTCAGGAAATCAGAGGCTGGGAAACTGTGCGTGATATTCCTAATACACCAGACTATATTAAAGGTGCTTTAAACCTAAGGGGTGAAATTGTTCCGATTATTGATTTGAGAATACGTTTTGCAATGGATAATGTAGAGTACACGCCCGTTACTGTTGTTATCGTTTTGTGTGTTGAAACTGAGAAGGGACCTTCGGTTATGGGAATTGTAGCCGATGCCGTTTCTGATGTATTAGATATTAACCTAAGTGAAATAAAAGATAAGCCAAATTTGGGCGCTAAGATTGATACTTGTTTTATGCGTGGCATGTATGTTACTAAAGATAATATGATTATGCTCATGGATGTAGATAAATTACTTGATCCAGAGCAGTTTGAAGGGATTGCTGGCATTTTATCTTAAGGATTAAAAGAGATGAGTACTCGTGTTGTTGCCATAATTAATCAAAAAGGAGGCGTTGGTAAAACAACAACGTCTTCAAATTTAACGCATGCCTTGGCAAAAAAAGGAAAAAAAGTCACGGTTATTGACTTAGATCCTCAAGGCCATCTTGCGGTTTCGTTAGGTGTTACTCTAGGAACAAATAGTGGAATAGATGCTGTTTTATTAGGCGAAAGTAACATTGAACATCAAATCTTACAGGTTCGAGAAAATTTACAATTAATCGTTGCTGGCCCTAGGTTGCAAGAGATTGAGCAATTAACAGAAGGGGGGGCGCAGCGTGGAGATTTATTACGCAAAGCATTGCATGAAAATTTACAAGATCAAGACTTTGTTTTTATAGATTGTCCGCCTTCTTCGGGTGTATTAGTTGCTAATGCATTATTTGCGGCAGATGAAATTTTAGTTCCTATGGCGAGTGATTTTTTAGCTCTACAAGGCTTGTCACACTTAATAGGCACGATAAAACGTTTTGAAGCGGCTTTAAAAAAACGATATAAAATTTCTTTAGTCATGTCACGTTATTCAACAACGCGGCGTATTTCTAAACAGGTTTTATCGACGATGTTGAAGCACTTCCCTAATCAAGTATTAGATGCGGTTATTAGGGAGACCGCGTTATTAGCTGAATGCCCAAGTTTTGGCAAAACAATTTTAGAATATCGTCCTGGAAGCCGCTCAGCACGAGATTTTCGCAATCTGGCAGATGCTTTTTTAGAAGGCAAGGTGATGAAATGACAACCGAAAATAATGAAAGTCTAATTGGCTATGACCCATTAGCTTGGATGAACGATGAGAGTGATGAACCTGAAGTTGCTGTAGAAAATACAGCAGAGCTTGGTGAGATTAATGCGTCCTCTGCTGCTGAAGAAATTGAAGAAACTATTCAGCCCGAACCCGTTGAAATCAATATGGCTAAAGGGAGTGTAAATGATCCTGAGGTAGGCATTACAAAACCTGAAATTACTCTAGATGCGATACTCAACATTCAAGGTGTGAGTGTTTTGCATGAACAAGTGTTAAAAACATTACAAGACCACCCTATTTTAGAGATTGATGCGTCTGCTGTAAAAATGGTTGATACTGCGAGTCTTCAATTATTTGTTGTTTTAAAACAAGAGTCTATTAAGTTACAAAAAGAAGTTAATTTTGAGTTCCCTTCTGATAAATTAATTGATGCTGCAAAAATACTGGGCGTTTATGAAATGCTAGGATTAGACCAAGCATCATCAGGATTCTTTTAGAAATTCTACTTATAGTTAGGTTGATACATAGCGAGAACCTTAAATCTAAAGGAAGAGGTAATGTCAGGAAAGCAAAGAGAGTTTGAATATACACAAGAAGATTTTAATGTATTAAGAAAAATATCTAATAGCCATTCGGGCATTATTGTTACTGACGATAAATTTGATATGTTTTATTCGCGCTTAGCAAAGCGAATAAGAATATTAGGCTTAGCAAGTTTTAAAGAGTATTGTGACTATCTTCAAGCGAATGAAGCGACTGAATTTACTGAATTTATTAATGCAATCACAACTAACTTAACTGCATTTTTTAGAGAGAATCATCACTTTGATTATGTAAAAGATATTATTATTCCAGAGTTAATTAAACGTAATTTTCAAACCAAAAAGATTACTGTTTGGTCAGCGGGGTGTTCTACAGGTGAAGAGCCTTATTCCATTGCAATGACGCTACTCGAAAATATCCCACCAGGATGGGAAGTAAAGCTATTATCAACGGATTTAGATACCAATGTATTACAGACCGCAGCGGATGGGGTTTATGGATCCGATAGAGTGAGTGGATTATCTTCTAGTCAGCTAAAACGTTGGTTTAAAAAAGGCACGGGGGCAAACGCTAATAAGGTAAAAGTTAGTCCTGAATTACAGTCTTTAATGACTTTTAAGCAACTTAATTTAATGCATGATTGGCCAATGCAGGGTAAATTTGATTTTATTTTTTGTAGAAATGTCATCATTTATTTTGATCAAAAAACCAAAGAAACATTAGTTAATCGTTACAGTCAGTATTTGAATACTGGTTCCCATTTATTAATTGGGCATTCTGAATCTTTACATACAGTTAACACTGATTTTGACTTGATTGGTAATACTATTTATCGAAAGGTTAAATAATTAATATGCATAGCGAATTACCTCCTATTTCGATTGCTGAGTTTGGTGATATTAAACGGTATTGGGATCGTCAAAATGATATTTGTGCTGCCAAAATATTACCAGGTGAATATTATGTCACTAAGGATAATGAGTTAATTACGACGGTGTTAGGCTCGTGTATTTCCGCCTGTATTCGTGAACCAAAAGCCGGTATTGGAGGCATGAATCATTTTATGCTTCCAGAAAGTACTGAGAATCGTTTACAGCATGGAGCTGAAGCGGTTGTTGGTAATGCAACGCGTTATGGTAATTTTGCAATGGAGCATTTAATTAATACTATTTTATCTCAAGGTGGGAAGCGTAAAAATTTAGAAGTTAAATTATTTGGTGGTGGGAAAATTATCCCCACGATGAGTGATGTGGGTCTAAAAAATATTTCATTTATTTTAGAATATATTGATGCAGAAGGTCTAAATCTATTAGGCCAAGATTTAGGCGATATTTATCCTAGAAAAGTTAATTTTTATCCTAAATCTGGGCGAGTAAGAATGAAGAAGATACGAGATTTACATAATGATACTTTAGTTACGCGTGAAAAAACGTATAGAAAAAGTATTAAAGATGTCCCAGTTGAAAGTGAAATTGAAATTGAGCTTTTCTAAGGAAGTAGAATGAAAAAAATTAGATTATTAATTATTGACGATTCTGCATTAATTCGTACGATGTTGACTAAAATTTTTGAAACCTCAAGCGAGATTGAGGTGATAGGGACTGCAGCGGATCCAATTATTGCAAGAGAGAAAATTAAAAAACTCAGTCCAGATGTATTAACGTTAGATATAGAAATGCCAAGAATGGATGGTTTAACTTTTTTACGTAATTTAATGCGTTTAAGGCCAATGCCAGTAGTAATGATTTCAACACTAACTGAAAAAGGTGCTGAAGTTACATTAGAGGCTTTAAAAATAGGAGCGGTTGACTTTGTTGCTAAACCTAAAGTAGATGTTTCTAATACCTTACAGAGTTATGCTGATGATTTGATAGCAAAGGTTAAGGCGGCTTCATTAGCAAATATACAAATGGAACAAAGACCGAGTAAATCAAAAACTGTGAAATCTAAGGTGGATAAAAGTATTAACGTTAATGCAATTATTCAAGCAACAGTTACTAATACACGGTTTGAAAAAACAGAAAAAGTGATTGCTCTGGGATCATCTACAGGCGGTACAGAAGCGGTTAAGCGAATGGTTGAGGGATTGCCTGCATCAACACCTGCTATTTTAATTTCGCAACATTTGCCCGTTGCATTTAGTGCTTCTTTTGCAAGTCATGTTAATGATGTCACTGAAATGAACGCATTTTTAGCAAAAGACGGGCAGGAAATTAAAACGGGAAATATTTATATTTCTCCAGGTGACAGGCATTTATTGATTAGCAGGAAAGGAAAGAAATATTATTGTCAACTTAGTGCTGGCCCTTTAGTTAATCGGCATAAACCTTCAGTTGAGGTTATGTTTAGATCATTTGCTCAAATTGTAGGTAGTAATGCCATTGGCGTGATGTTAACAGGAATGGGGGCTGATGGCGCCACTGCAATGAAAGAAATGTGTGATGCTGGCTCGACAAATATTATTCAAGATGAGGAATCTAGTGTTGTTTGGGGGATGCCAGGGGCAGCCTACCATGCTGGCGCTGCTCATTATATTCAGCCGCTAGATCAAATAGCTGCACAAATAATTAAATTAAGTAAATAAAAATAGTTTTATGAAAAATATTTTATGGCCTAGCTTGGTAACAATTTTAACTCTCTTTTTACCGTTGTTTTTTTCTACAGACACCTTGTATTGGGTTGTTAACCCAAGTTTATTTCTTATGTGGGCTATCATTGTTTATCGATTGCAACTTGGTAGTGATGAAGAGCATGATGTTGTTGATGAGCAATCGGTATCGCTTCATCGTTCTATCGATAAGTATGCAACGGGTTTAAATTCTTGTACAGAATATGAAGTTAATGAATATACCGCTGAATTAGAACAAGTAAAAAAAATGATATCGAATGCTGTGGAAACGCTATCAAGCAGTTTTAATGGAATGCATCAGCTTACCGTGGCGCAAACTCAGGCAATGAATGCTTTAGTACATAATTTTTCTGAAGATGAGCAGGAGTCAGAAGGTCGGCTTAATTTTCAAAAATTTACTGAAGAGACGGATAATGTTTTAGAGTACTTTATTAATTATATTCTGGAAGTAAGTCAGCAGAGTATGGAAATGGTTTCTATTATTAATGATGTTGATGACCATATGAGTGTCATTAGTCATTTATTGGGGGATGTGCAAAATATTGCAGACCAAACTAATTTATTGGCTTTAAATGCAGCAATTGAAGCTGCCAGAGCAGGGGAAGCTGGTCGAGGTTTTGCAGTTGTTGCTGATGAAGTGCGTAATTTATCGAAACACTCTGATCGTTTTAGTGAAGAAATTAAAGGTGTTGTTTTAAAATCTAAAACAAACATTAGTAAAGCTAAAAAAATGATTGAGCTCATGGCCTCTAAGGATATGAATATTGCCATATCATCTAAAGCCAATATTGATGAAATGATGTCTGGAATCAGCGCTTTAAATGAGAATGTTGCTAATAAATTAGTTGAAGTTTCAGGGTATTCTCAAGAAATGGAAGTGGCGGTTGGTGGTGCTATTAGAGCGTTACAATTTGAAGATATGGCAAGACAGCAAATTGAATTTTTGCAACAAAATACACAGCATTTTCAAGAAATTACGGATGAAATTAATATTGGTCTTGATGTTTTTAAGGTAGCGGATGAAGAAATAAAAACATCTGAGTTACAGTCAGGTATAGCACGCTTATCAAGGCTGCAGACTCAGTGGAAAGAAAAGGAAAAAAAGGCAGTTGAACAAGATACAATGGAAGAAGGTGAAATAGACTTATTTTAATTGCGTTTTTTGTACTTCGATATCGCTTACAAAGTGAAGAGATAGGTTTAAATAGTAGAACGATTTTTGGTGAAACCTATTGAAAGTTTTACCTTTAATATATTAAAAATAGAAGTGAGTAGCTTTAAGTTAAAGCTAAATTTTTTGTTAAAAATTTGGAGTAAAAATGTCTGTTGAAGTTAGTTTAGATGCAAGTAGCAAGAATTTATTAGTTAAAATATCAGGACGATTTGATTTTAGTTTGCATCAAGATTTTCGTAAGCTTTCAGAAGAAACTGCACAGAATGTTAGCTCAATAAAAATTGATCTAGCGCGTACAGACTATATTGATAGCTCGGCTTTAGGAATGCTCTTAATTTTACGTGATAAAGTAGGCGATAATAAAAGTTTAATTACTATTATCAATGCCAAGCCAGATGTAAAGAAAATCCTACAAATAGCTAATTTTGATAAATTATTTACTCTTGTATAAATATATACGGCAGCGCTCTACTTCTTGTAGATTAAAATTAATTAGGTTAAGGAATGAGTGAAAAAAATCAGGCAAAATCCCAGTTTGTAGCAGTTGCCTCAATTGCTGCAGAATTAAGTGCAGTTATGTATGTTGCTAAAGAAATCTCTTTAGCGGCTGCCAATGCAAAAGCCATTGCTTTCAGAGCAGGAGAACAGGCCAAAGGTTTTCAGCCTATCACAGATTTTATTAATGAATTAGCTAAGGAAACAATTGACTTAGTTCATGAAATTAATGAGCATGCTTTTTTATTGTATCAAATGACGGTTGATGATTATCGCCGAATCGCAACTTGTGATGCTTTTACCCGCGTTACTGAATTATCAGTCGGTGCGCCTTATGCTGAATCATTAGCTGTACCTAGAGAAAAGGCGCAGCAAAAAATGTTGGCTTGCCATGCTGAATTTAAACAGCATGTTAGCGAATTATTAGATCAATTAGAAGGCGTTATGCACCCTGCACGTGCTGCACGTGTTATTGCTGCAAATTCTCGAATTGAAGCTTCTCAAGCGGGTGATTATTTACAAAGTTTGCAAGCTGTTGCAGAGAGTGTTGATAATGCAGCTCAAGTTATTCATGATAATGTTCAGCGTTGTAAAATAGCATTATCTGTTATTAATATCTCAGAATAGTTAAGTAAGGAAACAGGGGTTTATTATGAAAATGACGAAAATTTACGAAGGTGGGTATCAATGGATTATGTATGGTCGTGATCCAAATAAAAAAGATAACATTGTTGATACTAACCAATATATTGTAAGGACTGCAAACAAATGTTTATTGCTTGATCCTGGCGGTGTTGAGCTTTTTGCTCCAATGTTAGCCGCCGTTTTACATCATGCACCTGTTGATGAAATTACAGATATTTTTGCTTCACACCAAGATCCTGACGTTATTTCATCTTTAGGTTTATGGGATCAAGCAGTGCCTCATGCTAAATTACACGCTCCTGCTTTATGGGAAGGTTTTTTACGTCACTTTGGTTGTGAGTCTATTGAATATGTGGGCATACCTGATAATGGCGGCATAATTCAACTCGATAATGTAGATTTACAGATTATTCCTGCTCATTATTTACATTCTTCAGCAAATTTTCATATTTATGATCCAAAAGCTAAGATACTAATGTCTGGCGATGTCGGCGCAGGGCTAGAAGCAGCAGGCGGTCCAGTTTTTGTTGATGATTTTGATGCACATATTGAAAATATGCGCTTTTTTCATCAACGGTGGATGCCCTCTAACCAAGCTAAGCGTGATTGGATTAATCGTGTACGTAAGTTAGATATTGACATTATGGCACCTCAACACGGACGTATTTTTAAAGGTGATGATGTTAAACGATTCTTAGATTGGTTTGAAGCATTACAAGTCGGTATTGCTGTTTAGTATTAATTCAATAATTTATTCATAGAGTGTAGATTTTGCTTTGCTTTTTTGATGCGAAATCTACCTTTGTGGGTACAAAAATTCTTTTTAGACTCCGTTTCTACCCTTCATATTTAATGCATTCACTAGACCTTATAAATCCAAATTGGAATAGTAATAGTTCGTGATCACCCGCTAAAACATAACAAAGTTTTCTTTTTTATATTGTCCTTCTGTGTAGACTTATTGCTCCTTTACGCATGAATGAACAAGCGATCAATCAATTTAGTATTGCTCCCTATTTAAATCTTGAAGCACAAGATTTTTTATTGTATGACTGGGGTGTGGTCATGGTAATACCGTTAAACGGCATCAACGCAAATAATCGACTCGGTACTAAAGGTTCCACCATAGTTCGCACGTTAGATTCAAGTAAAGACTATGCGGGTATTGGTATAACAAGTGGCTCTGTTGTGATGGGTGGTTTAGGGCCGAAAAACCAAGGAAAAGGTGTTAAGAAATTTGGTATTTTAGGTGATCCACTTAATCTTGCAGCAATAATAGAAGACTTAACTCGATTTTTTAATGCTGAGATTATTCTTACAGAAGAGTTAGTTTTCGATGCGCAAAAAGCAGAATTTAAAGTACGCCGGCTAGGACGTATGAGGGTAAAGGGGCGTATCGATTCAGTGACTATCTTTGCTTTAGGCTATGCTAATGATCCACGGTCTAGTGATGATAATATTCAATAATGGAATAAGTGGTCACACTCAATTGAGCAGAGGTCAACTGAGAAAATAGAGTGCCCAGAAATATTTCAGTTAGATGAAAAAAATATTCTGACTTGGTTAAAGCGAGACTTATTAAGTGAGCAGGGTGACTGGGATTTAGACCAAAAATAAATCGAACTTATTTATAATATTATTATGTTATGATTTTTCTTTTAACTAACCGGAAAAATGACACCATGAAAATGAATAATAAGATCATAAAATCCGTTTTTACTTTTGTGTTTATTCTGGTAATAAGCGCTTGTGGGCAGCAAAAGGAAAGCAAAACTGTCGTGAAAACTAAGGTTCGCTCTTACCAGCAAATAAAAATCTTACGAGGTGAGGTCACTGATGCAAAAGGTCCTGTTGTAGAAGGCGTGATTAAAGTAAAAGATAGTGAGGGAAAAGTGGTAGCGAGTACTCAGCTAGAAAATAGTCGCCATTACACAGTGAATATTCCAGCAGGTACAACCTTACCCATCGTGCTATCCATCAAACCAGCTAATCAAACGGAAGTTTTACAAGCGGTCATTATTTCTACCGCGATTGCAAAATATGATATTAGTACGATGACCACTAAAATCGCCAAACGTGCAAAAGCTTTAGGTGGATATACGCATAGCAATATGATTGTGGCAGCGGATAGTACTGTGGGGGTTTTAGAGTCTAATAAAACATCAACAGGATTTAGAGGGGACCCAACAAAGCAATATGGTGGTTGGCATTAAAGAGCGAAGCTTTAAGGTATCCTGCGTTAGTTCGGGTCTGGTTGGCTAATGTCCTCCCCGCAATATTTGCAATAACTGGCATCCTCATCATGCCCTAGCTTTCCACAGCTTGGGCATGCATGATTGCTGATGGTTTTTTGTTGATGTGTTTTAATGAGTTCTGAACTATAAATACCCGTGGGAACCGCTATAATTCCATAACCCATAATCATTATGCTGGCCGCTATCATTTGCCCCAAAGGAGTTTGAGGAGCAATATCACCATAACCCACCGTTGTTAAGGTAACAATCGCCCAGTAAATTGATTTTGGTATACTAGTAAAGCCCGATGAACTACCTTCAATAACATATAACAAAGACCCGAAGACGATGGCTAAGGTTAAAACGGTATATAAAAAAACCAAAATTTTGTGGTAGCTATTTTTCAATGCGCTGATTAAAGTCTCAGCTTCGTCAACATATTCAACTAATTTAAAAATTCTAAAAATTCGTAATAAACGTAGAATTCTTACAATTAAAAAATACTCCATCCCCGGCATTAATAATGCGATATAGCTAGGTAATATGGATAGCAAATCAACTAAGCCGAAAAAGCTACGTGCATAAAGGAAGGCTTTACGCACAGCAATTAAGCGGGCTAAATATTCAACGGTAAATAAACCCGTAAAAAACCATTCTAAAGCGTTAAAGAGTGATTCATATTTTAAGTTTAATTCTTGTACGCTACTTAATGTAACGGATAGCACGCTGATAGAGATGCTAGCAACTAATAAAATATCAAATAATTTGCCTGAGCGTGTTTCTGCGCCAAAGATGGTGGTATTCAAATCTTTGCGCCAAATAGCAGAGTGAGAGCCTTGGTTATACTGTGGGATTTTTCTTTTATTCATTTTACTCAACAATTAGGTGGAATATTTACATTGATGATGTGCTGATAGCTATATTATGGTATCTTACACGGCTTATTAAAAGTAGTTTTTCTGCCTATTCAAAATCATTATTGTTAAATGTCAAATACTGAAAATACCCCTGCTGCAAACTTTATTCGCCAAATTATTGCTCAAGATTTAAGCGCAAAAAAACACAGTCAAGTAATTACACGATTCCCGCCTGAACCGAATGGTTTTTTACATATAGGTCATGCTAAATCTATTTGTTTGAATTTTGGTGTTGCTACAGAAAATAAAGGCTTATGCAATTTACGCTTTGATG
The DNA here is from genome assembly GCA_030627265.1 of Methylococcaceae bacterium. Classification (GTDB taxonomy): domain Bacteria; phylum Pseudomonadota; class Gammaproteobacteria; order Methylococcales; family Methylomonadaceae; genus Methyloprofundus. The sequence goes on along the minus strand of DAOUSK010000025.1, from coordinate 6,067 downwards.
ATACTAATCCTGAAAAAGAAAGCATGGAATATGCACTAGCTATCGAAAAAGATGTTGCTTGGCTAGGTTTTGAGTGGGCGGAATTAAAACATTCTTCTGACTATTTTGAGCCACTTTACTTATTTGCGGTACAGCTTATTGAAAAAGGTCTCGCTTATGTGGATAGCTTAAGTGCTGATGAAATTCGTGCTTACCGAGGTTCTTTAACAGAAGCGGGTAAAGAAAGCCCTGACCGCAATCGTAGCATTGCGGATAATTTAGATTTATTTGCACGTATGCGTGCTGGTGAATTTGATGAAGGCAGCTATTTATTACGTGCAAAGATTGATATGGCGTCACCAAATATGAATATGCGTGACCCCGCCTTATATCGAATTCGTAAAATATCTCATCAGCGCACAGGGGATGATTGGTGTATTTACCCGATGTATGATTATACCCATTGTATCTCTGATGCTTTAGAGGGTATTACGCACTCATTATGTACTTTAGAATTTGCTGATCATCGTCCTCTGTATGATTGGGTTTTAGATAATATAGAAATTGATTGTCATCCGCAACAAATTGAATTTGCAAGGCTTTCGTTAGAATATACCATTGTTAGTAAACGTAAATTAAATAAATTAGTGGTTGAAGGTCACGTGAGTGGCTGGGATGATCCACGAATGCCAACTATTGCAGGATTGCGTCGCGCGGGTTACACCCCTAAGGCAATACGCGATTTTTGTGAACGTATTGGTGTCACTAAAAAGGATGCTTCAATTGAAGTCGCTGTTCTAGAAAATTGTATTCGTGAAGACCTAAATGAAACTGCGGGTCGTGCGATGGCGGTTTTAGATCCTGTAAAAGTGACTATTGAAAATTACCCAGATGCGCAAGTAGAAGAACTGAGCATGGCAAAGCATCCGCAAAATGAAGCAATGGGACAACGGATCGTGCCTTTTTCTAAGGTGGTTTATATTGACCAAGATGATTTTGCTGATGTGCCACCGCCTAAATATAAACGCTTAATTGAAGGCGGAGAAGTTCGATTACGTGGTGCTTATGTTATTAAATGCCATGAAGTCATTAAAGATGACGCAGGAAAAATCATAGAACTACGCTGTACTTATGATGAAAATACCTTAGGGAAAAAACCAGAAGGACGTAAGGTTAAAGGTGTAATTCATTGGGTTTCGGCTGAACATGCAATCGATGCTGAAGTGCGGTTATATGACCGTTTATTTAATGTTGCTAACCCAGGCGCTGAAGATGATTTTACAGCGGCACTTAACCCTAACTCTTTAGAAGTTATTACGCATGCCAAAGTAGAGGCTAGTTTAGCGAAGGCTGAATTAGGCGAGCGCTTTCAATTTGAGCGAGTGGGTTATTTTTGTTTAGATCATAATAAAAATAATCAATTTGTTTTTAATCGAACCGTCACACTACGTGATGCTTGGACAGTATAGATAGCTTTATTTTTTGATGAATGTTTGTTGTTGCTGACAATAACAGGTGATATTTATGATGTATGGATTATTAATTTTTGTAGCTTTACTCAGTTTTTGGATGTTATATCGAAATACAGGAAAGCAACAGCTTGAGAGCCATTATGTGCAAGAAGAGGCTGAATTAGCCCCTTTAAGCCCTGAGCAGATTAAATTAATTCAAGACTCGTGGGAGCTAGTTGTTCCAATGAAGGATAAAGCAGCCGAACTTTTTTATGGCCGACTTTTTGAATTAGATCCAACAGCAAAACCCTTGTTTAAAGGTAAACTCGATTTTCAAGGCGATAAATTAATGACCACTTTATCGGTGGTCGTGGATTCATTAAATGATCTAGAAAGTGTTGTACCTATGTTACATGCAATGGGCAAGCGACATATTATTTATAATGTAAGGGCTGAGCAGTACGACATAGTAGGCACAGCTTTTTTATGGGTATTAGGGCAAGGCTTAGGTGAGCTTTTTACCAAAGAAACAGAAGCAGCATGGACGATTGCTTACGGCATTATTGCTAGTGTTATGTTAGAAGCTTATAGCGAGCCAGACTTAGGGTAGATTACCACTTACCATCAAGGTTCCGCGTAGGGTGGGTAGAGCGTCTTTTTGCGAAACCCATTGTTTTACGCCTTAGATTAACCGTTTATTATTTTACAAATATTTCCTCTTATGAATTACTCCACGATTGAATCTTTTGTTGGCAATACCCCACTGGTCAAATTACAGCGTTTAACGAAGCAGGGTAATAATACTGTTTTAGTCAAATTAGAAGGTAATAATCCTGCCGGCTCTGTTAAAGACCGTCCCGCGATTAGCATGATTAAACATGCAGAAGAGCGTGGGGAGATTAAAGAAGGCGACCATTTAATTGAAGCAACCAGCGGGAATACAGGCATTGCGTTAGCAATGGCTGCTGCGATTAAGGGTTATAAACTGACTTTGATTATGCCTGATAATATGAGCGAAGAACGTCGCGCATCAATGAAAGCCTACGGCGCAGAAATCATACTAACGCCCGCAGAAGGCAGTATGGAAGCTGCAATAGATTTATCTAGAAAAATGGAATCTGAAGGCAAAGGCCGCATATTAGATCAATTTTCTAACCCTGATAATCCACGTGCACATTATGAAGGAACAGGTCCAGAAATTTGGCGTGATACACAAGGTGAAATTACGCATTTTGTCAGCGCAATGGGTACAACCGGCACTATTATGGGCACCTCTCGATTTTTAAAAGAGCAAAACGCTAATATCCAAATCGTGGGTGTGCAGCCAGAAGATGGTGCTAAAATCCCAGGGATTCGTCGCTGGCCTGAAGCCTATTTGCCTAAAATATATCAAGCAACGCGTGTCGATAGAATTATGGATATGGATCAGCCGACTGCTGAACAAACTATGCGTGATTTAGCCACTCAGGAAGGGATTTTTGGTGGTGTATCTTCAGGTGGTGCAGTGGCAGCTGCATTACGGTTAGCAGAAGAAGTTGAAAATGCAACCATTGTCGCCATTATATGTGACCGTGGAGATCGTTATTTATCCACAGGCGTTTTTCCTGCTTAAAACTAAACGATTAATGGTTCCAAAAATCCTTACATTAGCGTTTTAATATCTCTCTTAAAAAGGGCATTAAAACGCAAAAATTTATAACAGCTCCTTTAATATCAATATAAAAATATGGCTCGTAGAAGACACCCTAGAAAAAGAAAATTACCTGAAGAAGCAGTAAAAGTAACCATAGAATCATTTGCCCATGATGGACGTGGTGTTGCGCACGTGGACGGCAAAGTTATTTTTATCGACGAAGCTTTACCCGGTGAAGAGCTAGAGTTTATTTATACCGATAGCCGTAAAGATTATGCAGAAGGTCGAGTAGAAACTTTATTGACTCGTTCACCTGATAGAACAGAGCCTGAGTGTGAGCATTTTGGGAAATGTGGTGGCTGTAGTTTTCAACATGTTAAAAATGAACAGCAAATTATTATCAAACAAGGCTTATTGCAAGAACAGTTTCAGCGTATTGGAAAAGTAACCATTGATGACTTTTGGCCTCCCATAGAAGGGCCTTATTTTGCTTATCGTCGCAAAGCGAGAATGGGCGTTAAATACGTTGCCAAAAAAGGCCGTGTCTTAGTTGGTTTTAGAGAGCGACGTAACCCATTTTTAGCAGAAATTGAAAGCTGTAAAGTGATGCATCCGATTGTGGGTGAGAATTTAATGGCACTTTCAGCAATGATTGGGCAACTGAGCATTAAAGATAAAATCCCCCAAATTGAAGTTGCGATTGGTGATGAGGATTGCGTGCTTTCTTTTAGAGTATTAGAACCTGCGACAGATGAAGACAAAGAAATTATGCGTGCCTTTGGTGCTGAGCATAAAATTTCTATGTGCTTACAATCTAAAGGGCCTGATACTATTGTTCCGCTTGATGGCGAGCCGGAAGTTATTCCGACCTATTCTTTACCAGAGCAAGGCATTACCTTTAAATTTAAAGCGGCGATGTTTACCCAAGTAAATTACGAGATTAACCGTAAAATGATTACTCGGGTTATGCAGGAAATGGATTTTAATCAAGATGATAGCGTCTTAGATTTATTTTGCGGACTAGGTAACTTTAGTTTACCGATGGCAACAAAAGCAGGCTCAGTTGTGGGTGTTGAAGGTGATCAACCTTTAGTGAACCATGCAAAAGAAAATGCTCAGATGAATAACCTGAGCAATGTTGAATTTTATGCCGCAGATTTAAGCAAAGATGTCTCTGATCAAGCTTGGGCTAAAAGAAAATACAACAAAGTATTGATAGATCCTTCACGGGCAGGTGCTTCAGAAGTTTTGCATAATTTGAAAAAATGGAACCCTGAGCTAATTATGTATGTTTCTTGTAACCCCTCTACATTAGCACGTGATGCAGGTATTTTAGTTAATGACATGGGCTATACCTTAGTGAAAGCCGGTGTAATGGATATGTTCCCACAAACAGGGCATGTTGAATCAATTGCTCTTTTCAAAAAATAAGCCGATGCGTCGTTATATTGATATTTGTATTACGAACCAAACATTGCAAATTATCGAGCAAAACAGCGTACAAAAGACTTACCCTATTTCCAGTGCTAAAAATGGCTTGGGTGAGGATATGGGCTCTGAATGCACACCCAGAGGTAAGCATAAAATAAGAGCCAAAATTGGCGCAACACAGCCTTTAAATAGTGTGTTTATTGCTAGACGACCGACAGGGGAAATTTATACCACTACTTTAGCGGAGAAATTTCCACAGCGAGATTGGATTTTAACCAGAATTCTTTGGTTGGGTGGGTTGGAAGCTGGGTTTAATCGTTATGGTAAAAAAGACAGCACATGGCGTTATATCTATATCCATGGATGCCCTGATCATTTAATGCAAGGCCAGCCAGAATCACATGGTTGTATTCGTATGGCAAATCAAGATATTGCTGATTTTTTTGAGGCGGTTCAAGTGAATGATGAAGTTTTTATTCATTCATAGTTTGTAACAACTCACGCATATCGAACCCTTACAAAATAATATTAATTGAGTCACATTATGTTTGAACTTTATTTAGATACAGCTAATGTACAAGAAGTGGCACGATTAAATGCTGCTATGCCCATTTTTGGGGTAACAACCAACCCTTCAATTTTAGCAAAAGAAGGCAAAGGCTTATCGGAAGTGCTACCTGCAATAAAAGAAGTCTTAGGCGAGCAGGCTCGTTTTCATGTGCAAGTAGTGAGTACAAACACTGAGGCAATGGTGGAAGAAGCCCTGCAATTAAATCAATTGCCTTATGATATTGTGGTAAAAATCCCTACTACGGTTATTGGTTTAGCCGCGATTAAACAGTTAAAAGCTAAAAATATTAGCATTCTTGCTACCGCTATTTATAGCGCCCAACAAGGATTTATGGCAGCTTTGTGTGGTGCTGATTATTTAGCGCCTTATGTTAACCGAATCGATGTTTTAGGTGCTAATTCTGTCAATATTGTCAGTGATTTACAATTACTGATTAATCAACAAAATCTGAATTGTAAATTGTTACCAGCAAGTTTTAAAAATACTCGGCAAGTCATGGATATTTTACGGTTAGGTGTTGATAGTATTACTTTGCCAACTGACATAGCAGAACAAATGATGATTCATCCCAGCGTCCAACCAGCAGTTGATGTATTTACCCAAGATTGGCAAGGCACTTTTGCTGATAAATTAGCGTATCAAAGTTAAATTCATCAGTAGTCGGTGCGCAGAATTGTAACTTGCTTTATATGATGAAAAATATGAATCAAAGGGCGGCCAGCTTGATTTTTAAAGGAAAAAGGCAAGTATAAGGCATTCTTACTTATATGGGTAGAAGTAAGAATGGACAATGATAAACCAGAAAAATATGTCGAAAGACAAAATATAAAGCCGCTTATCAAAAACGCGAACGTTGTTTATTAACAGGAAGTAATAATTAATGACCTCTAAAAAAGACCTATCAGAAAGAGATATTTGCACAAAGTATATTCAACCCGCTTTAGTAAAAGCAGGCTGGGATACGCTGACTCAAATTCGTGAAGAAGTCTCTTTTACTGATGG